>CANRDG010000173.1 GCA_947629275.1 uncultured Clostridia bacterium
AAGATCGTTACCCCGAAAGAGAGCCGCACAGAAGAAAACGTGATAAAAACAATAGTTCGTACAACTTCGGGTGACATTGGCATAATGGCTGATCACGTTCCGTATGTTTCTATGCTGAAACAAGGCGAGTTCCGCGTTATCTACAGCGACAATACCGAAAAACGCATGACCTGCGACGGCGGCTTTATAAAAGTCGGCAAAGATCAGACCGTTATTCTGGCGCAGTCGGTCTCTTAGTGCAATATTTATAAGAGCAGTGCAGGAAAGCTGCTCTTTAAATTTGAATGGCGATTTTTTCAGAAAATATGCCAAAACATCTTGTAAAATTTCTCGATTTAGTGTATAATAAAAACATAATGCGTATAGGGAGAGAGAACATAATGCAAATTAGCATACCCACTTCATTTATGAAAATGGAAGGTTCATATGTTGCGTCAGTCGTACTGACAGGACTTGCAGTTGTATTTTTAGCGCTTTTGTTGCTTATTTTTGTTTTCAAGCTGTTCGGTCTTATCTTTTCAAGAAAGCCAAAGCCCAAGAAAGTTAAAAAGGCAAAAGCTGTAAAACAGGAACAGGAAGTTAAGCAAAGTACACCGTCTGTCACCGCAGCTATGGTAGAAGATACCACTGTAGTAACGCCGCCTGAAAGCGACGGCATAAGCGAAGAGATAATAGCCGTTATTTCTGCCGCAATAGCCGCAATAAGCGCATCGAGCGGCAAAAAACTTAAACTTATGAGTGTTAAGGCTTCTGGCAGTTCAAGAAAACTTTGGGCGCAAGCCGGTCTTAACGACAACACCAGACCATTCTGAGCAAGGAGGAGCGATATATGAGTGAAGTTTTAAGAATTTTCCTTGATACTATTGCAGACCTTGCTAACCAGTCGGGTCTTGCGCAGCTGCTTCAAAGCGGCGGCTGGAAAAACCTTGTAATGATACTTATTTCTTTTGTGTTTATGTATTTCGCTATTGCTAAAGGCTTTGAACCGCTTTTGCTGCTGCCTATATCTTTCGGTATGCTTCTGACAAACCTGCCGCTTACCGAAATGTACCACCCCGAGCTTTTTGACGGCTACGAGGACGAAATGGGCAATCACCTGATAGACTTCGGACGAGTTTTGAAGTACGGGGGCTTGCTGGATATTTTGTATATCGGCGTAAAAGCAGGACTATACCCACCGCTTATTTTCTTAGGCATAGGCGCCATGACAGACTTTGGTCCTCTGATAGCCGCCCCAAGGAGCTTTATTTTGGGTGCAGCGGCTCAGGCAGGTATCTTTTTAACGTTTGTCGGCGCGGCTCTTTTCGGCTTCAACGCCGCAGAATCGGGCGCAATAGCTATAATCGGCGGCGCAGACGGTCCTACAGCTATTTACGTTTCAACAAGGCTTTTAGGTCCCGATTCCTCGATAAGTACAGGTACTATAGCTCTTGCAGCATATACCTATATGGCGCTCGTTCCGTTCATTCAACGGCCTATAATGCGGCTTCTGACGACCAAAAAAGAGCGCTCCGTCGTTATGGACCAACTGAGAACAGTTTCAAAGACCGAGAAAATGATTTTCCCGATAGCCGTTACCATAATAATCGCCCTGCTCGTTCCGTCGGCTGCGTCGCTCGTAGGTATGCTGATGCTCGGCAATATCCTTAAAGAAAGCGGCTGCTGCGACAGACTTGTAAAGACCGCGCAAAACGAACTTATGAATATAATCACCATTTTCCTTGGTGTTTCAGTAGGCGCGACCGCTACTGCCGACAAGATAATGAATAAAGAGTTTGCGCTTGTTATCGCTCTCGGCGTTATAGCATTCTCAATAGGTACAGCGTTTGGTGTTATCTTCGGTAAGATAATGTATGTATTTACCAAGGGCAAGATAAATCCGCTTATCGGTTCGGCAGGCGTTTCGGCAGTACCTATGGCAGCACGTGTTTCGCAGAAGGTCGGTCAGGAAGAAAACGCTACTAACTATCTGCTCATGCACGCTATGGGTCCGAACGTTGCAGGTGTTATCGGCTCTGCCGTTGCCGCAGGCGTTCTGCTCAGCATAATATAAGTTAATATTAAATTTTATAAGAAAAATTCCTCACTGCCAAAAGTAGTAAGGATTTTTCTGTTTGTATGATAAACTTAAAGCATGGTGAACTTTATGTTATACAGACCAATAACCTCAACGCCATATCTGAAAAGCAGCGATTATTGTGAGATTTCGTCCTGCCATGCATTAGCCCCGTATGTCTGCTGCTTCTGGGGCAGCGAAAGCTCTGATAACAATAATACTGCTCGGCTGGTAATACCCGATACCTGCATGGATATAATCATCAGAATAGATCATTCAAATAACAGCTGCACGGCAAGTTTCTGTGCGCTTGACGACAGGACGTACCAAAGTAATATTCATGAAAGTATGGTATCAACATTTGGCATACGTTTTTTCGGCTGGAGCGCCATGCTTTTCACATCTGAAAGTTTTAAGAATACTAAAAATAAAGCATATTTTGCCGATGACTTTTTTCACGGCATAACAGCCGAACTTATGGATACTGTTTTCCGCTTTGATACTTTGATTGAAAGGGCAGGTGAGGCTGAAAAAATTCTCCTGCGCAGGCTGGATACAAGGCGTTTTAACTGCGATCTTATGAATGTTATAAACGATATGATAACATTTGAGTGCCGTATGAAGATCTCCGATATCGCTCACCGTAATGTCATTTCAGAGCGTAAAATGCAGCGTATGTTTGAAGAAAGCGTTGGCGTCAGCCCGAAAACTTTTTCTGATCTTATCCGCTATCAGCTTGTGTGGCAGGAAGTTGCCAAAGGCAGCGCAAATATTCTTGATATGGTTGAAAAATACAGCTATACCGATCAGGCGCATCTTCTGAATGATTTTCGCAAACGTCACGGCATGACACCAAAACAGGCTTTCAGTTGCGCCATGTCGGATTTTTACAAGACAGTCTGACATTTTTATGGTACGATATAAAAGGAAACTTTCCGAATTTATTGTAAAGGAGAACCTTTGATGAACACTTTTGAAAAAGCGAGAAAATTTATCTACCGAAATGCCAGACCCGTTGACTTGGCGATATTTAAGTATTACTTTGAAAACGGCAGCCGCGGTGATGTGCTGACCGCGCTGGCCGCATATCAGAACCCTGACGGCGGCTTTGGCTGGGGCATAGAAGCTGATAACTTTAACCGCAATTCTTTGCCTATGGGCGTGTGGAAGGCTACAGAATACATTCGCTGTATCGGCGGTGTTGAGAACGATCACCCGATGATCTCAGGTATCTTGCGCTATCTTGAAAGCGGTGACGGATTTGACGAGGCACACCGCCAATGGCAGAATACTGTGCCTTCAAACAACGACTGCCCCTGTGCGTTTTGGTGGAAATATACCGAAAACGGCAGCTTGTTTGAATACAACCCGACTGCTGCCCTTGCAGGCTTTATAGTAAAGTACGCTCAAGAGGGGAGTGCAATTTACAAAAAAGGCTTGCAGATTGTGAAAGAGGCGGCAGATTGGTTTATAAATAATGCTCCTATAGAACGGCATATAGCCCGGTGTTTTATCACGATGTATGAAGACTGCAAAGATATCGGCGCAATGACTTTTGATGAAACGGCATTTTTATCAAGACTAGATGAAATTGTTGATAAAAGTATCTGCCGCGACGTTTCACACTGGGGCGATTATATTCCCAGACCGTCTGCTTTCATAACATCAAAAAACAGCAGATTTTACAGCGAAAGTTTAGAAGATCTGTGTAAAGCCGAATGTGAATATATAAAAAACACCCAGCTTGACGACGGCTCGTTCAATGTTCCATGGCAGTGGAGCAATTATAACGAGTGGTACGTTGCCGAAAACTGGTGCAAAACTGCTATTACTATTGATAATATGCTGTTTTTGAGAGAGTTTGACCCT
>CANRDG010000174.1 GCA_947629275.1 uncultured Clostridia bacterium
TCCCTGTCAATAAATCTCTTAGCTTTCAGAAGCGCTATCTGCGTTTTCGAGTCGGGTATCTCATCGCGCATGACCATCTCGCACGCCTCATCAAGCGGTATCCGCTCAACTTCAAGAAATTCGTCCTCGTCAAGCTTCTGCTCGCCAAAGCTCAACCCGCGCGCCAAAAACATATAAATTATCTCCGTGTCATACGCCACCGTCGGGTACAGCCGCCCCAGAGGGATAAATTCCTCCGCCTGTGCGCCGCATTCTTCTTTAAGCTCCCTGATACCGCATTCTATCGGTTCTTCGCCCTTTTCCCTCTTTCCTGCCGGCACTTCCAACAGAACTTCCTTAAAAGGGTAACGAAACTGCCGCACCATAAGCACTTCGTTTTTGTCCGTCAGCGCAGCCACGCATACGCCGCCCGAATGATGCACTACCTCTCTGTATGCCGTCTCACCGTTTTCAAGCAAAGCCTTTTCGCGCGTCAGCTCCAGAATCTTTCCATCGTATATCTTTTCAACTTCCAAAGTCTTTTCTGCCAGATGCATATTCTCACTCTCCACCGTTTTCATTGTTTTCTGTACTCTCTGTATTTTCCGTACTTTCAGATCCTTCCGTATTTTCGGTATCTTTTGTATTTTCTGTATTTTCTGTACTTTCAGTACCCTCAGTATCTTCTTTAAAATCGTACATCTCTGCCGCCTGTTCGTCGGTGATGTCGCTCAGTGATGTGTAATCATACTCGTTATACCGCTGATATACTACCTGCTTTTTCTTGTCTCTCGCCCTGCCTATAAGCATATACGCCGCAAATATTATTATGCCTGCTATAGTCAGTATAGTGCCTTCTTTCAGACCCTTAGTCTCATATTCAAAACGTATCTCGTTGTCGCCCTGCGGCACTCTTATCGCCATAAGACCGTCAAAAACGTTGTCTATCTGGACTTCCTTGCCGTTCACAAAAGCCGTAAATCCGTCGTCATACGGCACGCTGAAAAATACCATGCTTTCTTTGTCAAGGTCTATCTTCGCGTCAAAGCCGTCGTCGCGCTCTTTAAAATAGTAACAAGCGCTCTCAGCCTTTTGCCTGCATATCTCCTCCAGCTGCTCGCGTGATTTTCCGTCGTACTTTCCGTCGTTGCCCTCGTATGCAGTCATTATGTCCGAGTATTTTTCTATCTGCTCGTCGGTTAAAAATACCGCTTCCATTATAAGGTTAGACTTCTGCGCCGCCGTAAGCGTTTTAGCGTAATCAATGTTTATATACGTATCGTATACAAATCCCATAGGAATGTAATTTTTGTTTTCATAAATGTAGAACCAGTTCTGCTGACCTAGGTATTCGTCAAATCCCGTCACCGGCGCGCTTTCAAGATCCTTGCCGTTGTGTATCTCATAAAGATAATACTTTACCGACATAACATTTCTTATGCCCCAGTACTGCGGCTCTATCCTCGTCGCAACATTTCTCGTCTGACCCATGGTATCTTGATAAAATGTCATTATCGACGGCGACACCGTGCTTTGAAAACACCTCATCGAGGGGTAACCCCAAAACATCGGCCAGTTGTCTACGTCATCGCTCGTATCTATTCTGAAAAAGCTGTTATCCCCCTCGGGCGCTTCAAGGTCTATCTTGCCTTCTATCGCGTGTTCAATAAAGTAGTCGTTTTCCGGTCCCTGCGCCACTCCGTACCATATCATACTTGCCGAACATACAAAACAGAATACCACCGTCATAGTGCGCATTGTTTTAAGCATCTTTTTCCTGTTCGGCAAAAAGTACAGCACAAATATCAGCGCAATAAACGGAACTATCGTACCCACAAGCTGTATCACGCCAAAGTCAGGGTACTGCGCCACCTTTCCGTAACTTACGGTCTCAGTCTTTTTGTCATATGTCGGCAATACGAATATCACGCTTATTGCCGCCAGTACTATTGTAACTCCTTTTACGCCGCTCTTTATGTCGATCTCCGTATCGTCCACTGCCATCGCCGTCATCATCGCGATTATCAGCACCGGCATAAAGAACCACCGCGCATAATACGTTCCGTTGAAAAGCTGGAACGCGCAGTTGAAAAACGGCACGCAAGCGCATATCAGCGAAGCCACAGCCAGTTTTCCTGCCCAGTGACCTTTTTTCTTTTTTAAGAACGCTATAACGCCCGCCATTGAGAACATCGGCAGATACGCAGCGATAGACGCCCACCTTGCCGTATCGGAGCTGAAGATATTCGACCTTGCAGGCATATCAGGCAGCATGAAAAGGCTCTGTATTATCCTGTAAAGACGTTTAGGGTCGCCGTATACCACCATATCTATGCCGTAAAGGGACTCGGTAAGCCTCGGGTTTCCAAGTACCGCAAGCGCCGCAGGCATAAACATCAGCGCCGCTATCATAACACCCAGCACCGACTCAAACGCCAGCAGCCCAAACTTTTTCAGATCCATTTTGAAACTCTTCGCCGTGCATCTTATAAAGAAGTATAAAATTACAAATACCACTTCGCTCGCAAAGAAGTAATAGTTTATAAATGCGCAGAGCGCCACCGCCAGAGCAAAAACGCCTCGCCTGTTGTCCTGAACTCTCATTTCAAAAGCCAGCAGCAAAAGTGGGAAAAACGCCGTAACATCGTGAAAATGATTGAAAAATACGTTAAATATCTGCGCCCCCGAAAATGCGTAAAGCATAGCGCCTATCGCAGCCGCGTTGGGTGTCTTTACAAAACGTCTTATATATGCGTATGAAGTCAGCGCCGCTATGGCAGTTTTAAGGCACAAAAGCCACGGGAATATATACAGCACCGCCTTTGACGGGAAAAGCGTAGTGAACCAGAAAAACGGGCTTCCCGTAAGGTAGAAAGAGTACGCGCCTATAATGTCCGAGCCTAAGTCCGTTCCCCAGTCCCAGCCAAAGCCGTTCTCTCTTATAAAATCGTGGCAGTGCTGATAAAACATCAGCTGCTGCGAGTTAAAATCGCCGTAGTAAAGAAAATAACCCTTGTTGTAAATTATCAGCGGCAAAAGCACCGCAGCAAATGTCACAAACGATGCCACAAACACAAAAAGATATTTTTCTTTTTGTCCGTTTGCTGTAAGCCTATCTGTTTTAATACCCATTTTTTCACTCCCTGTCAGACTGTTATGTCAGCCGCCTTGTAATTTAGTACCTTTTTCAGCTCCTGCGGAGAAATTTCCACATGATACCCTATCTTACCCGCGCTGAATACCACCGTACCGCACTGCTCAAAGGTTAAATGTACCACTGTCGTGAACTGCTTTTTCATGCCTATCGGCGAACAGCCCCCGTGTACGTACCCCGCCGTCTGCAAAAGCTGCGAGGACTTTATCATCTCGATGTTTTTCTCTCCAACTGCTGCAGCCGCCTTTTTAAGGTCAAGCTCCATAGCAACCGGTATCATAAAAACATAATTCTTGCCCGTCTTGCCTACCGTTACAAGCGTCTTGAAAACTCTTTCTTCTTCAATGCCTATGCGCCTCGCCGCCTCTACGCCCGTAACCGCGCTTTCAGTTTCAAAACTGTGCGGCGTGTACTGTGCGCCTGCCTTGTCAAGTATTCTCATCACGTTTGTTTTGTATTCATCTTTCATATTTTCTTTCTCCAACAACACTAGCCTGCCCCCGTTCACCACGAAGGCAAGCATTTTTTGTTTATTTATATATTCGCGCTTACGCGCCACCTGCGGAGCAGTTCACCGCCCCACTTTACGCAAAACTTTTAGTTCCTGTCAAGAAAGGGAAAGTTTTCGGTCAAGCTCTTTTTTACAGTTGCTTCGCAACTGCCAAGGCTTGCGGGGTGTGGGGCAGAGCCCCACAAACACAACGTGCGCTCCGAAAAAGGTGAATTGTGAAATAGTCCGGTGGACTATTTCACAATGA
>CANRDG010000175.1 GCA_947629275.1 uncultured Clostridia bacterium
CTGTGTTCTCTCTCTACCATAATTATCGATCCTTTCGCTTTTGTTATCCCATTTTCTCTATGTAAATATATATCTGAAATACAAATTATTTCAAACATTATGAAATGTGTCAGACATTCCTTTCTTTATTATAACACACATTTTCTCAAATTTCAAATACTTTTTCATACTTTTTATAAAAATATGCATTTTCCTGCCGTCTTTAAGAGTATTTATCCTAAATCGGCGGCATTATTATAAATATTATAAAAAACTATTGCAAAAAAAGAAAAAATGTTGTATAATAATTTTGTATAACATCTTAAAAGGTATGTGCATTTGATGAAAACTGTTGAAATTTTTACCGACGGCGCGTGTTCGGGCAACCCGGGACCGGGCGGCTGGGGCGCGATACTCAGGTACGGACAAAACGTGAAGGAGCTTTCGGGCGGCTGCGCGCAGACCACCAACAACCGCATGGAGCTTACCGCAGTAATTACCGCTCTGGAGACACTGAAAGAACCTTGCAAAGTTTTGCTGACGAGCGACAGCAAGTATATAATTGATGCTGTTACCAAAGGTTGGGCAGAAAAATGGCGCAAAAACGGTTGGATGCGAGGCAATAAAGAAAAAGCGCTGAACCCCGATCTGTGGGAAAAGCTGTTGGAACTGCTCAAAGTGCATGATGTAAGCTTTGTATGGGTGAAAGGTCATGCTGGTCATGCTGAAAATGAAAGATGCGATGCTCTCGCGGTAGAGCAGTCGAAAAAATATTCTCACTGAGAAAATGAGGTCGAAAAATATGCTGGATAAATTTGTAACATTTCTAAAAAACACTTTTACTTACGAAGAAGAAAGCGACGCTGAAACGCCGCCTGTAGTGAGGAACACCCCCGATGAAGCAAGACAGGCGGAGGAAAGGCAGCCGAGAGAGAGGCGTGAACGCCCTGCGAGGCAGAGCACTCGTTCCCCCGGTGATTTTGTGCCAAAGACGATGGCAGATCCTGAGGATTATTTTTCACCCGTTGCCTCGATGACGTCTCAGAGAAAAGATCAGACACCTCAGCCGAAGTACGCGACCGACCCCATTGCCGCCGCAAAACAGCAGACCGACAATTTCTCGGCTCTAAGACCCCGCCCCGAAGACCAACAATTCAGAATGCTTATAGAAAAAGTTGATTACGCTAAGGGCGCAGGTGTTCTGGTTTTCGGAAACATAGGCGTTGGTATAGCGCACATTGACTGCAATGCTCTGATAGTTCATGCGGCAAACAAGACAACTGTAAAGACAAAAGTTATAGCTATAGGCCGCGACGGCAAAAAGGTATCTACTGCTCCGGCAGGCTCTACGGTAGGGCTTTTGCTTGACAGCAACATAACGCGCAACGACGTTCACGCAGGCGACGTTATAGGAAGCATAAATGTATGAATAATGTAAAGGTTTGCGTTGCGATGAGCGGCGGAGTTGACAGCTCCGTCGCCGCAGCGTTTCTTATTGATAAGGGATACTCCGTAGGCGGCGCGATAATGCGTCTGAATGACAACGATAAGGATATTGAAGATGCGCGCGCGGTAGCTGAAAAACTCGGCATAAGGTTTGACGTTATCGACTGCCGCAGCGAGTTTGAAAAGTACGTTATAGACGACTTTGTGAAGACCTACATCGAGGGCAGGACGCCAAACCCGTGCGTTGTGTGCAACAGGAAAGTGAAGTTCGGCACGTTTATGGACAGATCGCTGTCGCTGGGGTACGATATGACAGCGACGGGACATTACGCGCGGCTTGAAAACAGCGGCGGCAGGGTGCTTCTGAAAAAGGCTCTTGACGAGAGCAAGGACCAAAGCTACGTGCTGTATGGGCTTTCGCAATGGCAGCTTTCGCACGTGATTTTTCCGCTGGGCGAGCAAAACAAAAGCGACGTTCGCAACGCCGCCAGAAATGAGCTTCTGCCGGCTGCCGACAGACCCGACAGTCAGGATATTTGTTTTATCAAAGACGGCGATCACGCCGAATTTATTGAAAACAGGACAGGCAGGCAGTTTCCCGAAGGCGAGATAAGGCTTTCGGACGGCAAGGTGCTTGGCAGGCACAAGGGAATTATCAGGTACACGGTAGGTCAGCGCAGGGGGCTTGGCATTTCATACGGTCAGCCGCTTTTTGTTGTGCGCAAAGATGCCGCGGAAAATTGCGTAATTTTGGGCAATCAGGAGGAGCTTTACCGCTCGTCGCTGATTGCCGAAAATGTGAATTTTATACCGTTTGACACGCTTACATCGCCCATTATAGTGACGGCGCGCACCAGATACCGTCAGAAAGAGACAAAGGCGCTGATCACGCCTATCGAGGGCGGAAAAGTGCTTGTGGAGTTTGATAAGCCGCAGAAAGCTATATGCGCAGGGCAGTCGGTTGTTTTTTACGACGGCGAATACGTTGTCGGCGGAGGTATCATCGCGGAGGACGAGTAGTAAGCTTACAAAGGAAAGCAGCAGAAAAAGACCCATAGCAGGGTCTTTTTGTTTGCCGTAAACAGCGTGACGAGCAAAAGCGAATCAGCTTTGAGAGGCATTATATGCGGCGGTCACGGCTTTTGCAAGTTGGTCGGCACAGGAAGTAGGTCTGCGACCGCAGATAACGCCTGAAAGTTTTTCACATATTTGCGATACAGTCCAGCCCTCTATAAGCAGCGGGATAGCCTTAAGGTTGCCGTTGCAGCCGCCTGTAAAGCGGACGTTGTGAACGATGTCTCCGTCAAGGTCAAGGCTTATAAGCTGAGAGCAAGTGTTTTCGGTCAAGTATTCGTAGTGAAACATCAGAGTACCTCCTCTATTTTGGCTTTTACATTTTCAAGCGGCTCGGTGGGCTCAAAACGGGCAACTATATTACCGCTGCGGTCTATCAGAAACTTGGTGAAATTCCATTTTATCAGACCGTTGTTTTTGTAGTCTTTATCCATTTTCCTGACGGCAACTTTCAGTACAAGCCCCATAGCGCCGCTGAAACCGCTGAATGTTGTGTTTTGGGTGAGATATTTATAAAGCGGAGATGCGTTTTCCCCGTTGACCTCAATTTTTGCAAACTGCGGAAATGTTATGCCGTATCGACCTGTACAAAAGCTATGTATCTCCTCGTCGCTGCCGGGCGCTTGCTCGCCAAACTGATTGCAGGGAAAGTCAAGGATCTCAAGACCGTCTTTTTGGTGCAGCTCGTACAGATCCTGCAACTCGTCATATTGCGGCGTAAATCCGCAGCCTGTTGCGGTGTTCACTATAAGCAGCACCTTACCTTTGTAGCTGCTCATAGATATATCGCTGCCGTCCTGAGCCTTGATGTTGAAGTCGTAAATGTTAATATAAATACCTCCTACTTCATTTGATAAAATTTAATAGTGTACAATCTATATAAATATTATACACCAAAAATTTTGAAATGTCAAGGGGTATAAATTTTTTTATTGAATTATGGCAAAGAAATACTGTGCCGCACTCACCTATCCCAAAAACTATGCTCTGCTATTAGAAACAAGAATACTAGAAGCAAGAGGCAAGACGAGCGATTTGAAAAGCTTGCGCAAAACTGTAAAAAGCAATTTCTTGCTTCTAACATTAAACCGCACAAAAAACGGCTTTGCTCAAACACAGCAAAACCGTTTCTAACTTCTGACCGCAGGGGCTTTTCACTTAGTTTGGCGTTCCATAATGGAACGCGGAAAGTTTGATATGACTTCTCATTAGGGGACGCTCTCTCTTGCAGAGCCTCCCCTCTTAAAAAACAGTCCACAGGACTGTTTTTTAATTCACCTCTTGCAGAGCGCCTGCCGTATGGGGATTTCGCCGTCTGCGGACGGCGACGGGGGTTTCACCCCTCGAC
>CANRDG010000176.1 GCA_947629275.1 uncultured Clostridia bacterium
TCCGAATGGAATAGTTACAGGCAGAGAGAAGAGCAGCGAAACAGGCTGGGCTTCCTGAATACCCGAAAGACCTCTGAAATGTGAAAGAAGCAGAAGCGCAGGTATGAAAAACAGACCGCTGCGAAGTGATGAAAGTATTGAAGCTCCGAGGCGTTTGCCTGTACTTTGGTAGAGCATTTCGACTGCCATACACGGCGGCAGCACCATATGCGCCAGAGCTTGCAGCCTAAGGGCTCGCACGCCGATACGGATAACTTCGCTGTCATCGCGGAAGATACCGATAAGGCTGCCTGAAAAGACAAAAAGCACTGCACAACCGACCACTATTATACATTCTGAAACTAAAACCGTAAATCTGAAAGCCTTGCGAAGCCTGTCATACTTGGCAGCGCCGTAATTGAAGCCCGAAACAGGCTGGAAGCCCTGACCGATACCGAGCGCGACTGAGAACGCAAAGAACACTATCCTTGTGACGATACTCATAGCGGCAACTGCCGCGTCACCATAGACTTTACAGCAGGAATTGAGCATTACGGTGGTTATGCTGTTGAGCCCTTGCCTTAAAAGGCTGGGAAATCCCGTTGCCATGATGTTTGCCACGAGCAGAAAACTGCCTTTTCTGATATTGGTGAGAGAAAGCTTAGTGTCGGTTTTACCGGTGAGGAACATACTGACGAGGATACACCAGCTGACGAGCTGACTTAGGGCTGTTGAAAGCCCTGCGCCTGCTATGCCCATATCAAGCGCGAACATGAAAATGGGGTCGCCTATCATATTGAGGACTGCGCCTGTCATGAGCCCGACCATGCCGAGCGCTGCCCTGCCCTCATAGCGGAGGATATTATTCAGCGTAAGGCTGGAGGACATAAACGGGGCGGCGATGAGTATATACGTTATATACGTTTTGGCATAGGGAGCAATTGTTTTTGTACTGCCGAGGAGGTAGACTATATCTTCAAGAAAAACAAATCCGATAACTGTGATAAGCAAGCCGCCGGCAAAGGAAGAAGCAAAGCCAAGTGATGCGTGGACAGAGCCTTTTTCGACGTCGCGGTTGCCGAGGGCGCGGGAAATTATACTGCCGCTGCCCTGACCAAACATAAATCCGAAAGCCTGAATTATCGCCATAAAGCCGAACACGACACCGACAGCGCCGCTTGCGCTTGTGCCGAGCTTTCCGACAAACGCGGTATCTACGAGGTTATATATATTTGTAACGAGCATTGATATTATTGTTGGTACTGACAGGGTAAGTATGAGCCGTGGGATCGGCGTTTGCGTCATTTTTTCATACTGTGTCATTTAGCTGCCTCATTTCCGCGGAAATATACAATATGATTATATCACAATTTCAAAGTTTTTGCAACCACGCAAAAAGATGTTCCCTAAAGCAGAGAACATCTTATTGTTATTTGATTTTCTATGGTTACTTATTCTTCTTGGAAGTTATAACTGCTGCTGCAAGTGAAACAGCGGAAAGCATCAGGGCGCTGAGTTTTATACCTGTCATCGGGTTATTGTTGTCGCCGTCGCTGCCTATGTCTGTTTCTTTGTCGTTGTTATCGTCGCCGTCGCCAACGCCGCTATGCGATGAGGTGGTATTGTTGTTATCGTCGTCATCGTCAACGTCGGAAGATACCGTGCTGCTGGGCTCGGTCACACTAGGCTGGGTTTCGCTGCTGGGCTCGGTCACACTGGGCTGAGTTTCACTGCTCGGCTCGGTCACACTGGGCTGAGTTTCGCTGCTCGGCTCGGTCACACTGGGCTGAGTTTCGCTGGGCTTAGTAACTGAGCTTGTAGAGGTTGATGTACTTGTGGAAGTTGACGTACTTGTTGAAGTTGACGTACTTGTTGAAGTTGACGTACTTGTGGAAGTTGATGTACTTGTGGAAGTTGACGTACTTGTTGAAGTTTTCTCCTTCAATTTATTTACAAGAGCGTTAGCATCTCCTGCGGCAGATGCAAGGTAAACTGAATCGGTGGTCGCATCAAAACCTTTGCCCGGTATTTCTTCTACCTTATATTTTGCACTTGGGTCATAACTCTTGATATTTACGGTAGCTTTCCATTCAGTGTTGCTTGTCGTATTGCTGAACGTAATAGTATAGTCCTTGCCTTTAACAAGCGACTGAGTTACGCCGCCGACCGTTTTGGTAACTGTGAGCCATTTTTCAAAATCGGCAGTTGTAGGGAGATCAGTTGTGCCGCAGTTTTTCCACTGCTTAGTGAAGTAGAGATCTTTGGAAAGTACCGAGAACGGCAGACGGCAGGTGCGGAATGTAAACTGCGTTGAGCCGCTGAAACTGTCCGCTATAAGAGCGCCGGAAAGGTGTCCACGAGGCTCTGTACCCTGATCTTTATATTCATATGCATAGTCGGTAACGTGAGCTTTCGGTGCAAGTATAGTACCCTGGAAGTTGGTAACAAGCACTACCTTTTTGGCATCGGGAAGATTATAAATTATACTGTCAGTACCCGGCTTATTGTTCTTGGGCTTTTCAGCATCATTAGCAGGATCTCTTGAAATGTAAGTACCGTTTATCTTTGTGAACTTTTCGCCGTTATTCTTGTTTACATCTGCCATTATAACGGCATTTTCGTTCTTAGTGTCTTTACTGCCTTCACCTTTGATATTTACAACTATGTAAGCATATTTCCATGTACTTGTGGAAACAGGGGTAGTAGTTATAATTTTCCTAGGCTGCGGAAGTTCAGGTATATTTACAAATTCAATATTTTGAGCCTCTTTGTAAGCTTCAAGCTGTTGTGCGGAAAGTTCAAAATAAACACAGTCGGCTTTGGTCTCTTTGCCTGTATAAGTAAATATCACTGTATTATCCTTAAACTCTACCTTGCCGTCAGCAGGTATTTTGGCAAGCAAGTCGCTTCTTTCATAAATAAGGTCAAACGTTTTGTTAAAATCAACAAGACCATTTTTATTTGCAAGATAAGTCTGAGTGCGGTCGATAAGATCGCCAGCAGTTTCAGGTATGAGATCTTTATCATACGAACCGCCTGCCTGAAGGACAAGTTTCTTTTTTGACTGTTTGGAACTATCACCGTAATATTTATCGGAGATCTGATTATTCATAGTGCCGCCTATGACAATGTTTGCATAATTGGAATTGTCGAGAAGATAGTCTATAGGAGTTTGTGTGTCGGCTTCGCCTTTTCCTATTTCGTAATCCCAACCCGTATTGTCTACAAGATTTCCGCCTATTGCGGCACGTCCCTCGGTATCGCTTTCCTTTACAGTAAAGTCACCTTTGAGAAAAACACTGAACTCCGATGCTGTTCCGAGAAGATAGTTATTTTCAAGATTTTTTACAGTTTCAGCAAAAGTCTTGCCTTTATCAGGAGACTTGTCCCCTACAAGCAATATAGTCTTGCTCGTAATTGTCTTACCATCAATAGTCGTAAGATTTTCGTTACTTGGTTCAGCAGACGCGGACGGAAGCAAAACTGCTGTTGCGAGAAGAAGCGCAGATACGCCGCTGAGAAGGCGCGTACTTAAATTTTTCTTCATTTTTTCAGTCCCTTTCATTATTGCTTGTGTCGGTCAAAAAATCCGATACACATACACAAAACAAACAAATTAGCGTTCTTTTTCGCACGCCTCAGGCGCACTTCTCTCTTTTTATGATAGATATTTAATTCATTATATCACAATTTTGACCGCATTACAACAGTAAATGTCATAATATTTTACGCAAAAATTTGTTCTATTTGCACAAAAAACGTTGATTTTTATCATCGCAGGGCAAAATTTTGGTCTTACAAACGAAAGCGCGACATTAAAATATTACACTGCGGCGCGT
>CANRDG010000177.1 GCA_947629275.1 uncultured Clostridia bacterium
TACAACATAATACCGATTATGTTGCAGCCGCTTCAAACAGCGGTCTTTTTTATAATATCAGCCTCATGCGTTCCATGTGCCTGAGGTGTTCCTGCCCCGAAGATATAATATATATCCTTGTTGTGTTTATGCTGCTGTGCCCCAGAATGTCTGCCAGCTTTGCAATATCCTTTTCAATACCGTAAAACACCCGTGCGAACAGGTGCCGCAGGTTGTGAGGAAAAACTTTGCCCGGATCCACATCGGCTTCTGAGCACAGGCTTTTCATCTCTCGCCATATGTTGCTCCTGTTTATGGGATTGCCTCTGGCGGTAACAAATACTGCTCCGCTTTTGATCTTCTGCTCTGCTATATAGCGGAGCAGTTTCTTTTTCAGCGCTTTTACTATAAACACAGACCTTGTTTTGCCTTTCAGCGAAACCTGCGCTTCTCCGTTGTTCACAGCTTCAACGGTAATAAACCGAAGTTCGCTCACCCTTATGCCTGTGCCGCATATAGTCTGCAAGATAAGCTCCAAGCGTTTATTATGCTTTCGCCCGGCTGCCTGACATAACCTTTCATATTCTGCTTTTGTCAGCTCTTTTTCTTTAGGACAAAACACCTGCCGCTGCACTTTCAATGTTTTTACTCTGCAATCATTCCAGCCCAGAAAAGAAAACAAGCTGTTCAGACTTGCAAGCGATGAATTAACACTTCTGACTGCGTAACCGCTGTCTGTCAGATGCTGTTTATATGAGATTACCGCCTCTTTTGTGACCTCTCTTTCACCGAGTGTAAAAGAAAAAGCCGAAACATCGCGCAGATACTTTACAATGGTGTTTTTGCTTTTCTCCTCCTTGCCGAGCCATGCGGCAAAATCGTTTAATATTTTTTGTGTGATGATCCTTTTCATTGTACTGCCTCCGGATAATTGATATCTTTATTATACCCGAAAGCATTGGCAAAATAGATAGTTATCATCGTATCATTTTTAAGTCAACACAGGTGATGTAATTTTCATCGGCATGACAACAATGCCCAGTCACAGTAGATACGGGTACTATTGTGAGTAGATACCGCAAAGTGGTGATGTGCGATCATTAGGCAAAATGGAGCTTTTCTTTGCGCTTCAAGGCTGAAAAAACTGTTCAAAGTAAGCGGTGTATCTACACGGTATGTGTACACTGCCTGATAATAAATACAACAAAGCCCATACAGATGAATTTCTGTATGGGCTTTTGTTTTTGACTATATAGCAAAAGGAAAAGTAAGCTGTAAGTTGTAAAAATGTCTAAAACCAACATAGTTAAATTGTGCAGGCATACGAAAATTTTTGAAATTTGAAAATCTAGGGGTAACAAAACGCTTACATCTTACCCTATACAAGTAGAAAGAGAATCTCTGAGCAGCCGTTGTGAAAATGTTCAAAGAAAAGTGTTCTGAATTGTGCAGCTATACAAAATAAGTTACAAATTCAATTTTGAGGGTTGTTAAATGGTCGACATCTTCCCTTATACAAGTGAGAGGATAGAAATGGACAACAGTTGTTAAAATGTCTAAAACAAAATAAGAGGATTTGTGCAGGCATACGAATTTAAAAATTTTTTGCAAAAAAAGTTGTTCAAAACGCGTTTTTTCTTCCTATACAAATGTAGGCAGAACTTTGGAACATTGAAAGGTGGTGAACAAGATATGCTGCAACTGTTCGGGTGACGGTAGTGACGGTAAAAAACTTATACCTGCACAGTTGAAAGTTACTGACCCTACCGTCACTGTTCGAGATGTAGAGCGTTCAAAATACGTTGAAAACACCTGACTTTCTGAAATCGAAGAAAATTTCAATAGTGACGGTAACCTTCAAAACAGTGACGGTAAAACTGTTTGGGTGACGGCTCGGTTCAGAAAATGTGCGGCAACTTATACGAGTGCAGCAATATCTTGCGAGGTTGAAATACTGCATTTTGGAAAGGAGGATAGAGGTGCGCTGCGACTGTTCGGGTGACGGCGGTGACGGCAAAATACCGCGCGTGACAAATTGCTGTCCAGCCGGCACCCGACCTGTGAAAAACATTGAAAATATGTGTGTTTCCTCGGGTGACGGCAGGGTGACGGGTGACGGCTCGGTTTCAAAAAGTGACGGTAAAACTTCAGAGAAATCTCGCAGAGAGAAAAGTGGAAACAAGCCACATAAGAAAAAAGGTTCAAAGCCAAAAAGCAAGAAAGGAGCGCGGAGAAAAGCGAGGCGCAGGGCTAAGAGCAAGAGATAAGAAATGAGCGTGGGAACGCAGGTGGACTATCCGACCGTGAAACGCGCAGAAACGCACCGTGTGCGGTTTTGTAGCCGAGGTTGGATAAGTTAATCGCAAAAAGATGAAAACGCCGTGTGCCACTAGAGGCAAGAGGTTAAGAGGCAAGAAGCAAGAAAGGAATGGTTGAGCCAAAGCAGGCTCGCGCAGTAAACGCGCAGAAATGCGCCGTGTGCGGTTTTGTAGCCGAGGTCGGGTAGTTTAACCGCAAAAAGATGAAAACGCCGTGTCGCGCGGTTGTGGGCGTTTGGGCGGCGATGAAAGGGGTGATAAAAATGGAATAGGAAATGTTAGAAAGCTCGGTTGCGGTTCTCGCGCAGTTGGAATAGAGCTTAGAAATTTGCGATTGCAACCAAAGTACGGTGCGCCGTTGCAGGAACTTTGTCACTGTGCAAATCGACCAATAGGCGCAATTGGGTTCAGCGTCACGCTGATTGCAAGTTAAAGCGGCGGTGTCGCCGCGCTCACTTCGGACGGCAAAGCCGACCGTTTATTGCGAATAATCGCGGGTCTTGTGCAAGATAAAAAAGGGGTTGTAAATCCGAAATCGCCGGAAATGAGGGGTCGTATGATGTGAATAATGCAAAATTTGGGCGATTCTATGGGAGTTGTACCCAGCGCTATTCCGAAATAATGAGCGATGTGGAAGATGATCATGATGAATAAAAGGATATCGCGTTTCGCTATACCCTTTAACGGGGTACACCGATGATACCCCAAAACGGGGAGTCATCTAAAAAGAAAGGACTGAGCAAAAAATGAACAACATTATCTTCAAAAAAGAAAATACATATTAAAAAGGAGAGCGATAACATAATGGCAGAAAAAACAAAAGATAGTGAATACACAGTAGAAACATTACTCTACACAGAAATGCAGGCGGAGATAGACGGCATGAGGTTTGAGGTGAACATATACTTCCCGAAAGAAAATGCCGAAACTGTTTCGGACAAGCTAAGGTATCTCGCAGAGGGTGAAAGTTAACAAAAAGTTTTCTGGATATTCAGACCGGATAGTGATATGCTTGTGATAGTCCTATTCGGTTTGATCCAAGACAGTCTTGTTCGGAAACGGAGGAATATTATGATAGGATCAGATACGAATAACAACAATTTAATAACTGCGCTGTATTGCAGACTTTCGGTCGAGGATATGCGCATGGGTGAGTCAATGTCGATAGAGAATCAGCGGTTGATGCTTACAGACTACGCACAGCAGCACGGGTTCAAAAATACAAAGCTGTACATAGATGACGGATACAGCGGTACAAACAACAACCGCCCTGCATACGTTGAGATGCTGAATGACATCTACGACGACAAGATAGGAACGGTAATAGTTAAAGACCAGAGCAGACTTTCTCGCGATCACCTTGAAAGCGACAAGCTGATGGAGCTGGTGTTCCCTACATACAACGTGCGCTTCATAGCGATAACCGACGGAGTAGACAGCGTGAACGGCTTCAACGATATGACCACTATGCGAAACTGGTTCAACGACTTTTACGCTCGTGATACT
>CANRDG010000178.1 GCA_947629275.1 uncultured Clostridia bacterium
AACAGAAAAAGTCAAGTTTTACTTTATTTTTCAACAATAATTACCCCTCGCAAAAAATATGGAAGTTTTAGTGAGGGGGCTTGGGGGAAGACCCTTTTCCAAAAGGGTCTCCCCCAATAGCAAGGTAGGTACAACGGACAAATTCTGATTTATCTTATGAACACTTTTGTATAAAGGGAGTTTAATTATGAGCGAAAAATATACAAATTCCGTGCGGCTCGACCCCGACAAGTGCATGGGGTGCATAAACTGCATAAAGCGCTGTCCCACTCAGGCGATAAGGGTGCGCGGAGGAAAGGCGCATATCATACAGGATTTCTGCATTGACTGCGGAGAATGTATAAGGGTATGCCCCCACCATGCAAAAAAGGCTTATTACGATCCGCTCGAGGTGCTGGATAACTACAAATACACCGTGGCTCTTCCTGCGCCGTCATTCTATGCGCAGTTCAACAATCTTGACGACATAAACATAGTGCTGCGCGCGTTGAAGCTTATGGGCTTTGACGACGTTTACGAGGTATCCGCGGCGGCTGAAATAGTTTCGGAGCTCTCGCGCGATTACATAAGTAAGCACCCCGAAAACGCGCCGTTCATCTCCACCGCCTGCCCCTCTGTAGTAAGGCTCATTCAGGTGAGATTTCCCAATCTCTTGGAACATCTTATTCAGGTGAACGCTCCCGTCGAGATAGCCGCATCGGAGGCGCGGCGCATAGCCATGGAGAAAACGGGTCTTAACGAAGAGGACATAGGGATAATTTTCATATCCCCCTGCCCTGCCAAAGTTACGTCCGTTAAAAATCCCCTCGGCTGCGAAAAGAGCGCTATAGATGCCGTAATTGCTATAAAAGATGTCTACCCTAAAATACTGCCGCTTATGGTGCAGACAGCCAACGAAAGCTCCGAGCTTGCACACTCGGGTAAGATAGGCATAAGCTGGGGCGCATCGGGCGGCGAGGCAAGCGGTCTTTTGCTTGACAATTATCTTGCTGCCGACGGCATAGAGAACGTTATAAACGTTTTAGAAGATCTTGAAGATCAGAAAATTTCGCATTTGCAGTTTATAGAGCTCAACGCCTGTGCAGGCGGCTGCGTGGGCGGCGTTTTGCAGGTCGAGAACCCATATGTTGCCAAAAGCAAGCTGAAACAGTTAAGAAAGTATATGCCCATTACCAAAACTCATGTGGGCGAGGCTCTGCCGTGCAACGCTTACATCGAGCAGGCGATAGAATACAAGCCGGTGTTCAACTTAGGCAAAGACTTCGCCGACGGCTTGAAGAAAATGGAACAGGTCGAGGAGATATGCTCGCGCCTGCCGGGACTTGACTGCGGCTCATGCGGCGCGCCCACCTGCAAAGCCCTCGCGGAGGACGTCGTGAGAGGTCTTGCGAACGAGAAAGACTGCGTTCACCTGCTGAGGGAATACATTCACAAAATGGCAAGCGACCTCAACGGCATATAATATTTGCGCTGTCGCGCGGCGCAGGAGCGCACACGTTGAACGCCTGCAAGCAGTCGTTCAAGTGCAGAAAAAATTCCTCGCCGCCAAAAACGGTCGGCGGCGCACACCTTGCGGTGTGACGGGCTTTTTTCCTATGCTTTCCAACTTTGTGCGTATCTAAAATGTAATTTTTCAGCGAGTGCGTTTAACCGCCCGACAATCCAACTCTATAAAAATAGAAAATTGCCACACCCCACACATCGCTGGAAGAATATTCTGCCAGACGTTTCTCTGTAGGGTGGCTAGTGGGTGGGGATATTTATAGATTTGCTTTATAAGATTTTTTCGCATTGTACGGCGTTCCATAATGGAACGCAAAAAGAGAGCTATGGTCTTCTCAAAGGGAACGCCCTCTCTTGCATGGGCGTAGCGTTCCCGTTGGGAACGCCTGAAGAATTATTTCGCCCCAAAAACTAAAAGCGAAATAATTCTTCCCCCCGCGGTCGTTTACGACCGCTACACCCATTTGCGGAGCGCCTGACGTATGGGGCTTTCGCCGTCTGCGGACGGCGACGAGGGGCTCGCCCCTCGACCTGACAAGCCTTTTGAAAAAGGCTTGACCGAAAACTTTCCCTTTCTTGACAGGAATTAAAACTTTTGTGTAAATAAAAAAATACAATACAAAAAGGTGATAATATGACAGTAAACGAACTTATAGAAAAAACAGGCTACCGTCCGCTTAACGTTTCCTCGGGCTACAGAGAGATAAGCGGCATTTACAACTGTGACCTTATGAGCGTAGTAATGTCAAAAGGCTTTGCAGGCGCGGCATGGGTAACTATAATGGCGAACATAAACGCCGTGGCAGTCGCGGCGCTTACCGATATGGCTGTTATAGTGCTTTCCGAGGGCGCGGCTCTTGACAGCGTTATGGTCGAGAAAGCCAAGATCCAGGACATAAACGTCGTGCAGTCTGACAAGCCGATTTTTGAGACGTCGCTCGAGATCTACGAGCTTATGCAAAATGCTTAGTCTTTCGTATGACCTGCATATACATTCCTGCCTTTCACCCTGCGGCGACAACGAAAGCACCCCTGCAAACATCGTCGGCATGGCGTATGTAAAGGGGCTTGATGTTATCGCGCTTTCGGATCACAACTCCTCCAAAAACTGCGTGGCGGCAAAGGAAGTCGCCGACGCATACGGGGTCACGCTGATATGCGCCATGGAGCTTACCACCAGCGAGGAATGTCATGTGCTTATGCTTATGCCCTCTCTTGAAAAGGCTCTGGAGCTTGACGAGTATGTGCACCAAAGAATAATGCCTATACAGAACAGCCCCGAGCTTTTCGGCGAGCAGCTTGTAAAAAACAGCGACGACGAGACCGTGGGTATTGAAGACACTCTGCTTATAAGCGCGACGAGCATATCCTTTTCGCAGGCTTTCCCATTGGCGGAGAGTTTCGGAGGGGTGGCTTTGCCTGCGCACGTTGATAAATCGACTACTTCGGTAATATCAAATTTGGGCTTCATACCGCCCGACAGCACGTTCAAGAGCTTTGAGATGAAAAACATCTCGCGGCTGGAGGAGTTCCGCAGCGGCTACCCGTATCTGCAAAACTGCAAGGCAATAACCAATTCGGACGCCCACTATTTGCAGGATATAAACGAGCCTGTAAATTTCCTGCACGCCGAGGAAAAGTCTGCCGCCGCTGTTATTGAGGCTCTCAGACACCCGAATATTTTGCAGGAATAGCATATGAAAGCATTTGTTTCTTTTCTTAAAAGAGTATTTTGCCTGCCGCCCGTCCCTACACTTATCGCGGCTGTAATAGGCTTTGGCTCTATACTTTGCGTGGCGATATTTCATATACATCAGCCCGTGGTATGCAATTTTGCATATTTTTCCTCTGCGTATGCTCTTACCGTTTCGATAACGGGTTTTAAGTACCTTATGGCAGCTTTAGGCTGGCTGAAAAAGCGTGTGACAGACAGCTCGCCTGTGAAGAAATTTCGCTCAACAAAGATAGGTCAGCGCTATTTTTCGGACGTTCGTTTCCGCACGGGCGTATCGCTCTATCAGGGCTTTTTTGTAAGTATTCTGTACATAGCCGTAAAACTGTTTTCGGGCATATACTACCGCTCGGAGTGGTTTGTCGCGCTGGCGGTGTATTATATTTTGCTTGCCGCAATAAGGCTCATGGTGATACACCGCATATCAAACAGCGACATTGTAGCCGAAATAAAGCGCTACCGCCTTTGCGGAATAATGCTGCTTCTGATAAATCAGGCTCTGGCAGG
>CANRDG010000179.1 GCA_947629275.1 uncultured Clostridia bacterium
CGGACCGCCAAGGAAAAGCACCTTGCCTGCAATTTTTCTTCCCTGCGCCAAGCCCGAAACGGTCTGGTCTACCACAGCCTGAAAAATAGAAGCCGCTATGTCCTCTTTTTTTGCGCCCTGATTAAGAAGCGGCTGAATGTCAGACTTTGCAAAAACGCCGCAGCGCGAGGCTATGGGGTATATCTTTTCGTGACGAAGCGCCATGTCGTTGAGCATATCGGGAGTAACGCCGAGAAGCGTTGCCATCTGGTCTATAAACGCGCCCGTGCCCCCAGCGCATGAGCCGTTCATACGCTGTTCAACGCCGCCTGTCAGAAAGATTATCTTCGCATCTTCGCCGCCAAGCTCAACAACAACGTCAGCATCGGGGTATGTCTTTTCCACAGCCACGAACGCAGAATAAACTTCCTGCACGAACGAAATTTCCGAAGCATCAGCAAGCCCCAGCCCCGCCGAGCCTGTAATAGCTATGCGAAAATCGCTTTCGCCGTAAGACTGCTTTATCACTTCAAGCTGATCTATAACAGTTTCGCGCACTTTTGAAAAATGCCGTTCATATTTTGTGTATATAATGTCATCGCCGTCTAAAATAACGGTCTTTACCGTAGTGGAACCTACGTCTATACCCAAGTCATAAATTTTTTTCATTCAATTATACCTCCGATCTTGAGTATATATCGTCACATAGAATAATTATAACATATATTTTATAAAAAAGAAAGGGTTTTGCGATAACTTTTTTCAAGAAATTTTAATATATAAAGATTTCCTGCAAAAAATATAGTATAAAGAAAATCTGTTTCCCTTGATTTTTACTGTATGATGTGTTATAATTACCATTGTGAGTATGTGAGCAGACTATGCGATAGCGTAAACGTTTAGTTTATGAGGAAAGTCCGGGCATCACAGAGCAGGGTAGCTGATAACGTCAGCCGAGGGTGACCTCAGAGCAAGTGCAACAGAGATATACCGCCGCTTTATGCGGTAAGGGTGGAAAGGTGCGGTAAGAGCGCACCGGACGGTATGAGAGTGCCGTGCCATGTAAACCTTACCCGATGCAACTCCAATGGTAGGCAGAAAGCCAATGTCTGCTCGGCAGGCTGATGCCTATAGGGGGCTAGAGCCTTACGGCGACGTAGGGCGCAGATAGATTATCGCACACGACAGAACCCGGCTTATCGGTCTGGTCACGGCGCATCGACAAGGTCGATGCTTCACGGGGACACCCCGAACTGGTTTCCCCGTGGACCTCTTCCTGCGTCGGCTCCGTTACCCTCACGCTAAAAAATTCACATTAAGATGTTCATTTTTTAGCTGCGCCGACAGCGGTGTAAAATTCGAGAAATAAATTCCCGAATTTTACTTTATTTTAAATTCTGACGGCTGTGGGGAGTTTAAGCTCCCCTTTGATTTATATTTTTTGGAGGGATCAATTTGAATTATTCCGAAAAAATAAACAAGTATATAGATGAGCATACAGAGGATATGCTGCGCGACCTCAAAGGTCTTATGCAGATAAACAGCGCGGCAGAGATAAACGCCGACGGTCTGCCGTTTGGCAAAGGCTCTGCTAAGGCTTTGGAATATATACGTCAACTTGCGGAAAATATCGGCATGAGTACCGAAAATTTTGAAAATTATGCAGTTACCGCAGATCACGGCAGCGGCGCACCAACACTTGGCATACTCGCGCACGTTGACGTTGTTCCGCAGGGCGAGGGCTGGACAAAGCCGTGCTTTGACCTTACTGTAGAAAACGGCAAGGTTTACGGCAGGGGAGCTATTGACGACAAAGGTCCTGCGGTGGCTTCTCTGTACGCTGTTAAAGCTATTAAAGAACTCGGCATACCGCTGAAAAACTCTGTCAGGTATATTTTCGGCGGCGGAGAAGAACTTGGCTGCGAGGACATTGAATACTACTGCCAAAAAAAGCAGCTGCCGCAGTGCGTTATCACCCCTGACGGCGAATTTCCGATAGTCAACGCCGAAAAAGGCATGGCGCACATCACCGCGAAAAAGTCTTTCACAGAAGAATCTGCCGTAAATGCAAAAATAACCTGCAAAGGTGCTGTAAATGCCGTTCCTGCAAAGGCTCAGGCTGCGCTTTGCGGCTATTCGGCAGGCGATGTTTACAAAGCTATTGATACCGCAAAAACTTCTGCCGAATTTACCGTTTCAGAAAGCGGCGGCGTGGTAGAGATAACATCGCACGGCAAGTCGGCGCACGGCTCACGGCCGCAGCTTGGTGTAAATGCCCTTACCGCACTTGTAAAGGTACTAAGTATTTTGGGTATAAAAGAATGTGCCGTGTTATCGAGACTTTTCCCGTTTGAAGAAACAGACGGCGCGAGCCTTGGCATAAATTTTTCAGATGAAGTTTCGGGCAGCACAACTCTTGCTTTCACGGTGTGCGAAATGACCGAAAACGGCTGCGAGATAAGCCTTGACTGCCGTTTCCCCGTAAGCAGAACGGTAAATGAAGTGGTAGGCGGCATTGAAAAAGCTCTTTCGGCAAACGGCTATGAGATAACGCACAAGCAGACGATGGAAGCTCACCACGTTGATGAAAACACCCCGTTTATTGATGCTCTGAAACGCGCGTATGAAAAAGTTACGGGTGAAAAGGCTAGTTGCGTTTGCGAAACGGGCGTTACCTATGCGCACAATATGCCGCAGGGCGTGGCGTTCGGCGCTGCTCCTCGTGGTGAAGACTGCAATATGCATTCTGCCGACGAATATATAAGCATAGAGCAGCTTAAAAATGTTGCAAAAATATATGCCAATGCGATAACAGAGATATGTAAAACGGAGGAAGACATATGAAAATAGCTGTAGTGGGGCTGGGGCTTATCGGCGGCTCTGTTGCCAAAACTCTCAAAAAGAACACAAACCACAGCGTTTATGCTATAAACCGAAGCGAACAAACACTTAAAACAGCCCTTTCGGAAGAAGCCATAGACGGCGCGATAACGCCGCAGCAGCTTAAAGACATGGACGTTGTGTTCATAGGTCTGTATGCAGGACTGACGATAGACTTTGTGCTGAAAAATGCAGATAATTTCAAAAAAGGCGCGGTGGTTTGCGATACCTGCGGCGTAAAGACCGAGATAGTTAAGGCTCTGACCCAGCCGCTTGCCGAAAAGGGAGTACATTTTGTAGGCTGTCACCCTATGGCAGGAAGAGAGTTTTCGGGCTACCGCTATTCGCTCGACAACCTCTTTGACAACGCAAGTTTTATAATCACCCCCGATGAGGGCACCGACCAAGGCGCGGTACAGCTGCTTTCAGACCTCGCGCACGAAATGCGTTTCCGCAAAACTGTCATAAGCACTCCGCAGGAGCATGACAGAGTTATAGCGTTCACATCGCAGCTTGCGCATATAGTTTCAGCGTCTTATGTTAAGAGTCCCTCTCTTCTCAAGCAGGCGGGTTTTTCGGCAGGCAGTTTTAAAGATATGACAAGGGTCGCATACCTTAACGAGAATATGTGGACGGAACTTTTTATGCTGAATAAAGATGCTCTTTCGTTTGAGATAGGCTGCGTTATAAACGCTTTGCAGGATTATAAAAATGCCCTTGACAGCGGCGACAGCGATAAACTGCACGAACTGTTGAAAGAAAGCCGCGAACTTAAAGAACGCAGCGACGAAAATACCGCCAAGCAGGGCGGCTGAAACATCTGTACGGAGGTATACATATTATGAACATAGCAGTCGCACAATCGGGAGGCCCTAC
>CANRDG010000180.1 GCA_947629275.1 uncultured Clostridia bacterium
AGCCGTTTCTAATATATTACGCCGAAAGGCTTGTTTTAGCAATTAGATCCCGTTGACTTTTCTCGCCAAATATTGTACAATAAAATCACAGTTTTCAGAAAGGCAAGATCTGATATGAAAAGAAACCATACAGTGCAGTATCTGATACTTACGGTCATATCGCTGACCGCAGTACTGGCATCGTGGAATATGTATAAGTCGTCCGACTCTCCGCAGTTTGGGCTGGTGCTGCTTATAGTATCGGTGGTGGGCGCTGTCTCGGTCGCCGTGATGTGGGTGCTTTCAAATGCTGCGCTTAAAAAGTTCATTTTGCAGCGCGTCAACGACATAACACAGACCGAGAAAGAATCACTGCTCAATTTCCCTGCGCCAATGGCTATTATAGATGAGGCGAAGCAGATAGTCTGGATGAACCGAGATTTTGACGACTATGTTTTGGACGAGCTGCACGCATATAAAATGTATATCGGCGACCTTGCGGATTTTGACTTTGATAAGCTTTATTCCGAGCAGGGCGATAAAATAAAGGTCAACGACAGATACTACCGTGTAAAAGCCGTAACCAACAAAATGACAGACTCGGAGTTTTCTCTTGTTTATTTTGAGGATATAACGGAACTGCACGATATGACGGAGGAATATTTCCAGTCAAGACCTGCCGTAATGCTCGTTGCCGTTGACAGCTACGACGACCTTATGCAGGACAGCCGTGAGAGCGAGAAAGCGCGTATCTCAGCCCGGCTTGAACAGCTTATGGAAACATTTTTCGACTCCACCACAGGCGTTGTAAGAAAGCTGTCATCTTCAAGATTTTTAGTTGTGCTAGAGTACAGATACTTAAAAAAGATGATAGAGGGCAGATTCCCTATCCTCGATAAAGCAAGAGAGATAACCATAGGCGAAAGAACCACCGTTACATTGTCGATAGGCGTCGGCAACGAGGGCAGAACGCTTGCCGAAAACGAAGAATATGCCAAGCAGGGTCTTGATATGTGCTTCGGCAGAGGCGGCGATCAGGCGGCAGTAAAAACGGGCGACGGCTTTGAATTTTACGGCGGCGTTTCAAAGGGCGTAGAAAAGCAAACAAAGGTAAGAACGCGTATCATAGCGAACGCCCTTAAAGACCTTGTTAAAGAAAGCAGTAAAGTTTTCATTATGGGTCACAGCATGGCAGACTTAGATGCCATAGGTTCTGCGGTGGGGCTGTGTGCAGTTATAAGAAAACTCGGCACGCCTGCTTTTGTGGCAGTTGACCACCAAAGAAACTTAGCCGCGCCGCTTATAGGATATATCAGAAGCAGGCAGAGCGAGGAATACTTTATCTCTCCAACGTATGCCGTGGACAACGTTGACGATACCACCTTGCTTGTGGTGGTCGATACGCATAATCCCGATTTTGTCGACAGCCCCGAGCTTCTGCGGCTGTGTCCCAAAACTGTCGTTATAGACCACCACAGACGTATGGTAAAAGCTATAGAAAATTCAGTAATATTCTTCCATGAGCCTATGGCTTCTTCCGCTTCTGAAATGGTAGCGGAACTGGCACAGTATTTCGGCAACGAATGTAAACTTGCCGCCTATGAGGCAGAGGCGCTTTTGGCAGGAATAATGCTCGATACAAAAAACTTTGTAATGCGTACAGGCGTGCGTACATTTGAAGCAGCCGCATATCTTAGAAGAATAGGCGCAGATACCGTTTCGGTAAAGAATCTGTTTTCTAGCTCTATCGAAACGTTCCAGCAAAAATCTATGCTTATCACCAACGCCGAGATATATAACGAATGTGCCGTTGCCACCGCAAGAGCAACATCACCTACAATGCGTATCGCAGCGCCTCAGGCAGCCGACGAACTTCTCGGTATAAACGATGTAAAAGCCTCGTTCGTTATGTATGAAGACAGCGGCAAGGTGCAGATATCCGCAAGAAGTCTGGGCGGATTTAACGTTCAGCTGGTAATGGAAGCTTTGGGCGGCGGCGGACATCAGACAATGGCAGGCGTTCAGCTGAACACCAATCTGCGCGAGGCAAAACATATGCTCCTTTTGGCAATAGACGACTATATAGAAAAATCATCAGCAAACAATAAATAATAGAAAAATATAAATGAGAGGAAAGTGTGATATATGAAAGTTATACTTCTTAAAGACGTAAAAGGCAGCGGCAAGGCAGGCGATACCGTTAATGTAGCAGACGGCTATGCAAGAAACTATTTGCTTGCAAAGGGTCTGGCAGCCGAGGCTAACGCCAAAAATTTAGGCGAACTTAACAGCAAAAAGGCATCTCAGCAGCATAAACTCGACGTTGAAAAAGCCGAAAATATAAAGCTCAAAGAAAAGCTCGACGGAAAAAGTGTGGAGATAGCCGCAGCGGCAGGTGCGAACGGCAAATTCTTTGGCGCGATAACATCGGGCAACGTTTCGGAAGCTATAAAAAAGCAGTACGGCATAGAGATAGAAAAGAAAAGGATAAATATGGCAGATATAAAAAGCTACGGCGATTTTACCGCCGAGATAAAGCTCTCTCAGGGCGTAGGCTTCAAAATGACAGTAAAGGCAGTGCAGGCTGACGAAAAGGCGGCGAAAAAATAATGGATCCGTTAAGCGTTTACGAGGGCAGAGAGCTGCCGTATTCATTAGATGCCGAACAAACGGTGTTGGGAGCAATGCTTCTCGAATCTGACCTGATACCTACCGTCATAGGCAGGATAAAGCCGGAGTTTTTTTATCAGGAAAACCATAAAAAACTGTTTGGCATAATAGTAAGGCTGTTTGTCGTCGGAAAAGAGATAGACTATGTAGTTTTGATAAACGAAGCATTAAATGCAGGCGTGTTCCAAAGCGAGTCATCGGCAAAGTCGTATCTTACCGGTATAATGGAAAGCGTTCCCTCGGTATCGGAGGAGAGTATAAAAAGTTACTGCGATATAATCGACGGTATGCACCAGCGCAGAATGTTGATAAAAGCCGCCGAGGAGATCCTTACCGCTTCTTATGACGGAGCTGCCGAACCCGATATACTGCTTGATAATGCCGAGCAGAAGATATACGATATACGTCAGGGCAGATTAAGCGACGGCATGGCAAAGATAGATTCTCTTATCGTACCCGTTTTTGACAGGATAGTTAAACTTAGCAAAAAAGATAATGGCGACAGTGAAGGCGCAAAAACAGGCTTTAGCAAACTTGATTCTATAATGATAGGTCTTAACGATACCGACCTTATAATCGTTGCCGCAAGACCGGGTATGGGCAAATCGGCATTCGCGCTTAACGTTGCCGCTAATGTCTGCCGCGGCGAAAATGCAAAAAGCGTATGTTATTTTTCTCTCGAAATGGGCAACGAGCAGCTTGTTACAAGAATGTTGTCCTCCGAATCGCTTGTAAACGGCTATTCCCTCAGAAGCGGCGATATAAAGCCCGAGGACTGGAAAAGCCTTGCAAGGGGCGCAGACGAGCTTGCCTCAATGCCGCTTTATTTTGACGAAACTGCCGGTATAACCGTGTCGCAGATGAAAGCAAAGGTGCGCAGGATACCAAATTGCGGACTGGTGATAATAGACTATTTGCAGCTTATGTCATCGCCGAACAATTATAACAACAGAGTGCTGGAGATATCCGAGATAACAAGGCAGCTCAAACTTATGGCGAAAGAGCTTAAAATACCGATAATACTGCTTTCTCAGCTAAACAGAAGCGTTGAGAGCCGTACCGATAAACACCCTCAGCTTGC
>CANRDG010000181.1 GCA_947629275.1 uncultured Clostridia bacterium
CTGACACATTCACAGGTGATACTGCCCATGGTGAAAAAGCTGCTGGAGGACTGCTCACTTACGCTGCGTGATATTGAAAGGATAGCAGTAGCGAACGGCCCCGGGTCGTATACGGGACTGCGCATAGGCATAGCGGCAGTGAAGGGTATGTGCATGGGGCTTGATTGCGAATGCTGCGGCGTTTCAACGCTTATGGCTTTGAGTTACAATGTCTGCGCCGCTAAGGACACGGTGCTTGCGGTGCTGAAAGCGCGGACTGATGTTTATTATCTCGGTGGATATAAGGCGGACGGCGACGGCGTGAAGTGTGTGTTTCAAGATCACGTGTGCAGCGCGCAGGAACTGAAAGAGTATGCGCAGAGCATTGACGGAGATGTGATAATTGTCGGCGACTGCTGCGACGAGGTGAAAGAGCTGCTTCATGGCATGGAGAATGTACGCTGTGCGCCGTCTAAAGACCGCCTGCAAAGGGCGTCGTCGCTGTGCTTTGCGGCTATGAACTGTGAACCCACGCCGCCCGAAGCACTAGGTGCTGCCTACCTGCAAGATACCAAAGCGGAGAAAGATAAGGCACATAGGTAAGGGGTATAGCAAAGGTTTTAAACCCTGTCAAAAAACTAAAAGTTTTCGATCGACCCTTTTTTACAGTTGCTTCGCAACTGCCAAGGGTCGTCATGGGTCATAGCGTATGCAAGCATACGCCGGGCGGAAGCCCATTGTCGCTTGCGAACGCTACCGCAGTACGGCGAAAGCCCCATACGGCAGGCGCTCCGCAAATGGGTGCAGCGACTGCAAGCAGTCGCCCAAAAAACAATCCTGTGGACTGTTTTTTAATGAGGACAGCGGTCGTAAACGACCGCGTGAAGAATTATTTCGCTTTTAATTTTGGGGCGAAATAATTCTTCGGGTGTTCCCTAATGAGAAAACCTTTGCTTTCTTTCCTGCGCGCGCTTGCGTGCGCAATAAACTTTTACTACAGCATATTTTTCCTAAAGATAGCGCAAAAAGACGGGGTTGTTGCCGCAACTTCGGTAAACTGAAATTATATGGTGCATATGAATGAAAACATTTGATGAGCTTATCCTCGTTAATTATTCTCATAAGGATTGTATCCCCTTACTGAATATCATGAGACTGCCGAAAAATGAAGCTTTTGCTTTGGCAGCTAAATTTGCAGAAGAGCATTTTGAAACTACAGCCTTTTATCGGTTTGCAGATTTTGAAAATTATTATTCATTACGAAAAAATCAAGATGAATATTTGTATTCACGTTTTGTTGAAAAATGTGGTATGCCGGAGGAAAAACATCCGCTCTCTTTTGTAATTGAAGGCAGTGATTATCTTTTTGAATGGTTTGGCAGGGGAATAAAGTCAAGTCTGCGCTTGAGGGATATTTTGCCATGCCATATAAGTTTCACGATAGGAGACAGTGGCGCAGAATATAAGAACAGTGGTGATTTAGAGTTGCTGACGGTACATGACATTAAAGAACAAATACTGAAGCATGGCAATAATTTTGATGATTTTGTGAAGTCAACAGGCAAACACTATATTGAAGCCCAACTTTGGTCTGATAAATATATTACAGAAGAATACCTGATAAAATGAAAATAGTCGTGTATTCTCAAAGGGAATTCGCATTCTTGCCTCTAGCAGCGGCGCGCACGTTGTATTGTGGAGGTTCACCCGGCGGTCGCTTGCGAACGCTACACCCCAACAAGCCTTTGGCAGTTGTGAAGCGACTGTGTTAAAGAGCTTGATCGAAAACTTTTAGTTTCTTGACATGATTTTAATATTTGATTAAAACTACCACTTAAAAGGAGCGATAAAAATGATTGCGATTGGAAACGATCACGCTGCGCCGCAGCTAAAAATGGCGGTGGCAAAATTTTTGGAGAGCGAGGGAATAGAGTACCTCGACTTCGGCGTTGCTGAGGGCGAGAAGTGCGATTACCCCGACAAGGCGAAAGAAGTCTGCGATGCTGTTGTCAGCGGCAGGTGCGAAAAAGCTATCCTGCTTTGCGGCACGGGCGTGGGTATGTCCATGGCTGCAAACAAGATAAAAGGAATTCGCGCGGCGTGCTGCAGCGACACTTTCTCTGCCAAATTCACGCGGCTGCACAACGACGCCAACGTTCTTTGCATAGGTCAGAGGGTAGTGGGCGACGGGCTGGCGACCGAGATTGTGAAGGTGTTCCTCGAAACGCCGTTTGAGGGCGGCAGGCACGCTGTGAGAGTTGACAAGATAATGAAACTAGAGGGCTGAAATGGTGGCAGACGGCGAATTTATAGACTTTTGCTACTTTCGGCTGAGGGCTATGTTCCCCGATATTTTTGATGAGGTGTAGCATATGGCATTTGACTACAAAAAAGAATACAAGGAATTTTATCTGCCAAAGGAAAAGCCTGCGATAGTCACGCTGCCGAAGATGAATTATGTTGCGGTACGCGGCAAGGGCGACCCCAACGCCGAAGACAGCGAATACAAGCGCTCGATAGGGATCTTGTACACCATTTCATTTACTATAAAGATGAGCAAGAGGAGCGACTGGCGCATTGAGGGGTATTTTGATTATGTAGTGCCGCCGCTGGAGGGCTTTTGGTGGCAGGAGGGCGTTGAGCGTATAGACTACACCCAAAAGGAAAAGTTCAATTTTATCTCTATGATACGTCTGCCCGACTTTGTGAAGAAAGATGATTTTGACAGGGCGGTAGAACAGGCGCAGGCAAAGAAGAAGACCGACCTATCGGCGGCTGAATTTCTCACGGTGGAGGAGGGGCTGTGCGTGCAGTGTATGCACATAGGCAGCTACGACGACGAGCCGCGCACTTTAGCACTTATGGACGAATACATACAGCAAAACGGCTATGAGTACGACCTTTCAGAGAGCAGGCTTCACCACGAGATATATCTTAGTGATGCGCGCAGGGTCGCGCCAGAAAAGCTTCGCACCGTTATTAGAGAACCGATAAAGGAGCGCACATGAAACTTTACGCGACGCGCCACGGGCAGACCGAATGGAACGCCAAAGACATAATTTTAGGCAGGACCGACATACCGCTGTCGCAGGAGGGCATACGGCAGGCACAGCGGCTGGCAGACAAAGCCGCAACACTTTCGCTTGGGCGGATTATATCCTCGCCGATGAAAAGGGCTATGCAGACAGCCGAAATAGTTGCAGAGAAAGTGGGGCTGACGGTGCAGACCGACGAGCGGCTGATAGAATGGGATTACGGCATATTCGAGGGAAAGAGCCGTTACCTTGAAGACTTCCCAAAAGCAAAAGCGGCGTGGGGCTGCAAAATGCCGGACGGAGAGTCGGTCTTTCAGGTAGTTCAGCGCACATACAATGTTATCGACGATGTAAAGCGGCTGTATGGTGGCGAGGACGTTCTGCTGGTGTGCCACGGCGGCATTTGCAGGGTGATAGATAGCTATTTTTATGATATGACCTTGGATCGATTCATGGGATTTTTTATGGGAAACTGCGAAATACGGCAGTACGACCTGTAAAGCTTACAACTTAACAGTTTGACATTTAAGACGTGATGACAAAATTTGTTCATTACGTCTTTTTGCTTGTGTAAAGAAAATAACTTTACAGATTTCAGAACGAATGTTCTTGTTCATAAAAAGTTTACAATTTAGCGGGTACGCTGACGCACGCCGATAAAAGACCGAAAAATGGGACTTATTGTGCATAATATACAAAAAT
>CANRDG010000182.1 GCA_947629275.1 uncultured Clostridia bacterium
ATATCATCAACGCCGGCGCTGCTTAGGGCTTTCTTGAAATGATAATACACTGCCCTGCGCGACATAGGCACAAGCTTGTCCTGATCATCGGGAAGCTTGTCTATCAGTGCCATGATATAGCGCGGCACTGCGATCTGACGGGTGCTTTCGGTCGTCTTCGTCTGTGACTTCTCAATGTCCTTGTTATCTACCGTCACTACCGTATTGCATATCGTCAGTACACCGCCGTGTATATCGTTTTTTCGTGCACCGCGTATCTCAGACATACGCATTCCGAGCCATATTGCCATAAGGCACGGCAGCTCAACGTTTGTGCCGACTACAGCTCTTATAACATCTGCGGCTTCGGGGATATGCTTGATATTTTTCTGCACCTTGGGAAGCGTGGCTCTGAACGTCTTGTCGGGAGCTACCACATTTAGCGCTGCCATAAGCAGTCCGTGAGCATTTCGCACGCTCTTCGGGCGCATGGTAAGCGATATCTGGTTGACCCACGACTGCACGGTACCTATAGTAAGCTTTGACACAGGCACTTTCTCAATAATGCCGAAGCAATTTTTCAGATAGCTCTTATACCCTGCTATAGTGGTCGGCGACAGCACGTTGCTTTTCAGCCTGATGTACTCTTCAACACACTGACCCACCGTGGCTTTTGTTTTTACTGCCTCTCTTTTGCCGAGCAAAAATTCATTTGCCATAAGCTCGGCTTCTGCTTTGCCTGCCTTGCCCTCGAGCGTGGAGGTGAAAGAGTAGTATTTTCCGCTCTCCTTGTCGTATACGCGGCATCGCCAGCTGCCGGAGGGCAATTGTTTTGCTTTTGCCATAATATCACTCCTTTCAAATTCAATATACTGCCGTTTCGGTGTTGGCGCACCGGAGCGGCTTTTTTTATGCCATTAAAGCACTAGTCTTCTGCCCCTGCATAAACAAGGTCTAACTCGTCAAGCTCTGTCGGCTCGCCCTCCATGGAAAGCCCCTGCCTGTATTCCTCGGCGAGCATGGTTCTGTTAAACTCTGCCGACGGCTGATATTTGTATACAAGCTCTTCTATTTCATCGAGCGTTACCTTGAAAAACTCTTTGCGGAGATTTATCTTGTTTACTCTCTTGCTGTTAAGCTCGTGGTGCAGCGTAGTTTCGAGAGATACCGCATCATCGGAAAATATAAAGCTGTGCACATCGAACGAGAACGGAACACTTGCATCGCCAAGCTCCCTTATCCTGTCCATAGGCTCGGAGCGGCGTGTCATACCAACCTTGAAAACATTCTCGCCGAAAGAGCCGAGGTTTGAAATGACATAAACATAGCCTGCCTTGCCGTTCTGAAGCGTGAGTATCTTATCTTTCTTTCCTTTGACGGCGTGGAGCTGCTCGGTCAGCTCTTGTATGCGTGCCTGAAGCAAGGAGATCTGCCCGTCATCAGCGCAGGCAGCAAGCTGCTGGTTGACCGCATCTATCTCTGTAACATACTTTGCCTCCTCTCTTTCGATCTGCTTGCGCTCCTGTTCAAGCTTCTTGCGCTCTTCGGCTTCTTGGCGCATCTGATCTTTGAGTGCACGCTGTTCTTCTTTGATACGCTCTCTCTGCGTGTAGTATTCGTACTCTATCTTTACCGCCTCGATAAACAGATACTCTACCTCGCCTATGAATTTCTTCATCGTCGGCGCTATGCTCTGATTGCCGTCTATAGCTATCGCGAGATACCTTAACGTTATCTGCTTGATATTTGATATAGAGTCCTCCAGCTTGCCGAATTTAAGCGTAAACAAGACGTTCTGCAATTCTGCTTCGAGGGCGATCACCATAAGCTTGTATATGGCGGCATTTGTCTTGGTGGTATATCTGCCCTCGTAACGCTTAAACGCCTCTTGTATGTTGCGCTGCTCGGCGTTGTAGCGTGCTTTCAGCTGTTTTACGTTAAGGCAGTTAAGGTGCGTTTCAACTATCGGCATAAGGTAGTTTTCGGTGTCTGTAATAAGCAGCTCGTCTATAATGCTGTCGCCGCTCTCGTAGGTCTTTATAGCGTACTGGAAACTCTTGTATATCTCTTTCAGCTTGATTACCTTGTTGGCGTTGCTTTCAACATTTTTAGAGGTATCGTTGTACTTCTGCGTAAGCTCGTCCAGCGTGAGCTGCTTTACGGAAATATCCTGCTCCAGCTGCTTTATGGTGTTTTCAAGGGTATCAAGCTGCTCCTTAGCCTCTTTCAGCGCTTCTTCCTTGGCTTGCGTGCGGTATACTAGCAGAAGTTCTTCTTTGTTGCTGACCGCCTTGTTGTATTCTTCCTCGCAGAGCGCCTTTTCGGAGCGGCATTTGCTTATTTCATTTCTGAGGTTATCAAGCTCACCCAGGGCGGCTTTTTTGTTTTCCTTGTCCACCATTATGTTTCTGATGTACAGTATTATGCCGACTATCGGCGGTATGATAAACAGCCACGCCGCAAACAGCAAGCAAAGCACTATAACGGGGCACTTCTTTTTTGCCTTTATATTTTCAGCCATGATATTTCCTCCTTATAACGCGCTCATAAAATACACAGCTTTGCCGAGTATTCTTACGGTGTCAAGTTCTTCATTTATATAGATCAGCGGTTCATACGCAGGGTTTTCAGGGTTCAGCACCAGTTTGTTTTTGTCGGGGTAGTAATACACCCGTTTAAGCGTAGCCTCATTATCTATGATAACCGCCGCGATCTCGCCGTTCTGCACGAGCGGCATTTGCTTTATAAATACGATGTCACCGTTATTGATACGGGCATTTACCATGCTGTCACCCTTGGCTGTAAGACAAAAGTCGGCATCTATATCCATATCAGCCATGACATAATGCTCTTTGTCCTCGTCTGCCCATATAGGCTCACCGCAGGCTATCTCGCCTAGTAGCGGTATCTTTTTGAGCTGTATCGGGTGGATATTATCATATTTATTAAAAAGACTGCCCTCGCTGTCTTCCCAGCCCATTAAATAAGCAGGCGTGGTATCAAGAATTTCTGACAGCTGCACTATCATCGAGCGCGGTATATCTCTGCCGTTCTCAATGTGTGCAACAGATGATTTTGACTTGTATCCCAGCTTTTCAGCAAGTTCTTCCTGTGTTAAACCTTTTTTAAGGCGCAGCGCCTTAACTCTATCTCCTATAGTCATAAGTACACCTCCGATTTATATTATACGTCAGAATTACAAATCTGTCAACTAAAAATTACACACGCAAATAAAAGTTGACATTTTAGACAACGGAGCGGCTGAAAATTTGTTTATTATGCCAACGCTTAAAAGGTTGACAAATCCGTAAACACAGGTTATAATTAAGGTAGTGACAAATTCGTCAACATCAACAGGAGGTGGAACAATGAATTTGGAGTATCTTAACGACCGTATAAAGCTCAGCAGAATACCGGTGTCGGCAATTGCAGAACAGATCGGGCTTTCTCGTCAATCTTTGTATCAGAAAATGAAAGGCAAGCGCGAGTTCAAGTCTTCGGAAGTAAACAAGATATGCGCGGTACTCAGATTGACGAACGAAGAAAAAATGCTCGTTTTTTTTGCAGATGTGGTTGACAAATCAGTCAACCGGTAAATAAGGAGGTGATCGCATGGCAAAGACGTACCGATCTCCGCAGGCAGTGTTTCGCGACCGCCTGCGAGGGAACATATCGCTGATGAGGGGCAAAAAGCCGCTCGATACCTGCGCCAAAGAAATGGGCATGAC
>CANRDG010000183.1 GCA_947629275.1 uncultured Clostridia bacterium
GAAATACTTTCTTACCACGCCCAGAAGCTTTGGCACTTCTTTTTCAATATCTCTTATCTCCAGCAGCTTCTTCGCGAGGTGATTGAGCAAACGTATCTTCTCGTTGCCCTTCTTCTCCAAAAGTATGTGTTCTGTTATGTCGTTTAAAGCTATGCACATCAGCTGCTTTTCGTTGTTTCCGCCAAACCTGCTCACACTGCCGTCCAGCCATAAAAGTTCGCCGTTCGCATCGTATCTGCGGAAGTTAAGATGTACAGCCTGCTTTGTCTCCGATGCCTGCCGCAGCGCGTTTATAAGTATCGGCACATCATGCTTGTGTACCTTTGCGAATATGTCCTTCGCATCGTGCGCCTGCTGCGCCACAGTGTAGCCGAATATCCTGTAGTATCCGTCATTTACGCGTATAACTTCAAGGTTCTCCCCGTCAAACTCGTAAAAACCTATTCCGCCGAACAGTCCGTTCATAAGCCTTGCAACGGTCGCGTTTCCCGAAAGCATTATGTCAACGTCGTCGCTCAACGCCTCCAGAGAGCTGTCAGCATCATGGTCAATGTACGCCTTTCCGTTGTCCACAGAGATAAGCCTCTCAAAATCGCTCTGCATAAGCGGTCTTGAAAAATAATACCCCTGAATGTTCTCACAACCTATACTTCGCAGAAAATCTACCTGCGTTTCGGTCTCAACGCCCTCTGCAATACACGGCATATCAAGCCATTTAGCCATTCTTATGATAGAAGCCAAAATGTTCGTCGCCTTGTCCGAAGAGTTGAAGTCCGACATAAAGTTCATGTCTATTTTAAGTACGTCTATAGGCAGGTCTTTCAGTATGTTGAGAGATGAATATCCGCTGCCGAAATCGTCCATAAGTATCATAAATCCGTATGAGCGCAGCTTGTTTATCGTGTTCAGAAGCTGCTGCGGATAGTTGTTGTACGCGGTCTCCGTTATCTCTATCTTGAAAAGATCCGGCGTAAGTCCGTACCTCTCCACAATGCTTATTACATCGTCCGCAAGGTCGTCAGCGTAAAGGCTCATTCTCGAAAAATTCACTGATATCGGCAAAAGATGTATGCCGCACTCCTTACAGTGGCGTATGTACATACAAACGTGTTCAAAAATGTAGCTGTCAAGCTTTCTTATAAAACCGTTCTTCTCAAATATCGGTATGAACATTCCCGGCGATATAAGCCCCTTTGTCGGGTGTCTCCACCTTACAAGCGCCTCCGCACTATACGGCTCCATAGACGAAAGACTGTATATCGGCTGGAACCATACCTCGAACTGCTCGTTGTCAAGCGCCCACTGCATCTCGCTCTCGATGCGCTGCTCCAGCAGAAGATTTTTTCTTATGTCATCGTTGTAGTATGCAAACGTCTTGCTCGTGTCCTCTTTTATCGTCTGCATCGCAAGCTTCGCCCTGTCGCACATTACGGATACGGAAATAGCCTTGTCGTTTATCCTGTATATGCCCGCTTTGAAACTCAGGTTGTAATAGTCCGGGAACGCGCTCGAAAACTCGTGCATTTTGCTTACCAGTGTGTCCTCGCTGAAATCATCGGCAGGCACGCAGAATGCAAAGTGGTCGGAAGTTATCCGCCCGTAAGTCGCCCTGCGGTCTTTCAGCAGATCTTCAATAAAACGAGCTATGCTTATAAGTATGTTGTCCGCGGCCTTCGTGCCGAAAAGGTCGTTTACCACCTTGAACTTTACAATGTTCGTGCGTATCATTATAAAGTCATCGCTCGGATTGTCCGTCAAAAGTTCGCGTGTCCTAAGATAAAATGCGTTCGCATTGTAAATGGAAGTCAGCTCATCGTGATCCGCGCGGAAAGAAAGCTCCGCCTTGCTCGTTATCTCCTCGGTTATGTCCGTAAAAGTAACAACAATGCGCTTAACTTTCTCACCCTGCTCCAGTATGTTAGAACTGCATTTTACCCATACCAAAGAACGGTCGCGCCTTACAAAGCGTACCTCTTTTTCGTTGCTCATGCTGCTTAGTATGCATAGCTTCATGCAGTCACTAAGCTTTGGTATGTCCTCACTGTAAACGCAGAAAAATACATCTTCCGAGCATCGCGAAATAAACTTCTCATGAGAGTATCCAAGCATAGCGCATACCGTCTGATTGCAATATACCATGGTAAGCCTGTCGCCCGTGTATTCATAAAGCGCCACACCGCTTGAAACCTTTTCCAGTATGTTATTTATAACAGCATCATTCATGTTCATCACCGCTTTTGATGAAATAGTCAAGTGAACAGGTATAAATACATATACCTAAATTTATTATAACATATCCGAATGGATTTTTCAACCACTTTGCCAAGCTATTTTTGAAACATTTTTGTAGAATAAAAAGTGTGACTATTTGCAAAAATCTATTGACAAATCAAATTTCCTAGTGTATAATATAAATAGAAAAAGGAGCATCGGCTTAGATTAAGCGGTTGCTTCCCTGATGTATTAGTTAAATAACCGCAACATCTTGAGAGGACTTGCGGTTATTTTTAATATTCTTTATTATCTCGCTTATGATCGCGAAGATCAAAGCAAAGACTAACAAAAGAATGATAGAAAGAACTACATAAAGTATTTCCATGTCTATCGCCCTCCCTTCCTATGTAGTCGGTCTGCAAAAGCAAACCGCACGCTAGGTAAGAGGAAAACAACCGCTACCGTAGTCATATGAGCCGATGCTGTATTTATTATAACACATTTCGTCGTCAAATGTCAAGGCGCGCCGATTGCCGATTGACTTGCACCGCGTGATGTGCTATACTTGAATAAGAGAATTTTACTTAGCTTGACGGCATGAAAGGAGTTTGACATGATATACAAAAATCCCGTTATAAAAGGCTTTTTCCCTGACCCGAGCGTGTGCTTCAGCGAAAAGCACGGAAAATATTTTCTTGTAAGTTCAACGTTTCAGTACTTCCCCGGGGTGGCGCTTTTTGAGAGCAGCGACCTTGTAAACTGGTCGCAGACAGGCTACGTTCTCACGCGGAAAGAACAGGTCGAGCTGGAGAGCGTGAACAGCTCGGGCGGTGTGTTCGCACCTACGATACGATGCCACGGCGACAGGTTCTATATGGTGACGAACAACAATACCACAAACCGCAATTTTTACGTCTATACCGACGACATTTACAGCGAATGGAGCGACCCCGTGACCGTCGATCAGGGCGGCATTGACCCCTCACTTTTGTTTGACGGCGACAAGGTATACTTCATCTCAAACGGCGTGGACGACAACGGCAGGGAGGGCATCATTCAGTGCGAGATAGACATAGAAAGCGGCAGGAAACTGACACAAAGCAAGTGCATCTGGAACGGCAGCGGCGGCAGGTACCTTGAAAGCCCGCATATGTACCACATAGGAAATTATTACTACCTGATGGCTGCGGAGGGCGGCACCGAGTACGGTCACATGATAACCCTTGCACGCGCCACATCGCCGTGGGGACCGTTTGAAAACAGTCCGCGCCAACCCATACTCACCAACCGTGACAAAGCCCCCTGTATCATTCAGGGCATAGGTCACGGCGACCTGATTCAAGACAAGCAGGGCGGCTGGCACATAGTCTGCCTCGGCTTTCGGCAGATACACCCGTGGATGCCCTACCACAATCTCGGCAGAGAGGT
>CANRDG010000184.1 GCA_947629275.1 uncultured Clostridia bacterium
TCTAAAGGGGGAAATCCAATGAAGTATTCAAACGACGAGATACTGCAATATGTCAGAGAGGAAGACGTCAAGTTCATCAGGCTTGCGTTCTGCGATGTCTTCGGCAAGCGCAAAAATATCTCTATCATGCCCGACGAGCTGCCGCGCGCCCTCGAGTACGGCATAGCTATCGACGGCTCATCTGTCGCAGGTTTCGGCAGCGACGTCCATTCCGATCTCCTGCTGCACCCCGACTGCTCTACAATAGCCCAGCTCCCGTGGCGGCCCGAACACGGCAAGGTGGTCCGTATGCACGCGACCATTTCTTACCCCAACGGCAAGGTGTTCGAATGCGACACGCGCAGCCTGCTTATCAAGGCTATCGAAGAAGCTAAGGCAGCAGGAAAACGCTTTGCGTTCGGCTCTGAACAGAAGTTCTATCTTTTCAAACTTGACGAAAACGGCGAGCCTACCAAGATACCCTACGACAACGCAGGCTACATGGACATCGCCCCCGAAGACAAGGGCGAGAACGTCCGCCGCGAGATATGCCTCATGCTCGAGCAAATGGGTATCCGCCCCGAAAGCTCCCACCACGAGGAAGGCCCCGGTCAGAACGAGATAGCATTCCGTTACTCTGATGCTTTAACCGCCGCCGACGATGCTATGACCTTCCGCACGGTCGTTAATACCGTCGCGCGCAGGTACGGTCTCTGCGCCGATTTCAGCGCTAAACCTCTTGATGACTGCTCAGGCAACGGCTTCCATATAAATATGTCGGTGCGCTCTGACGACGGCAGCGACGACCTTTGCTATATGATAGCAGGCGTTCTCGATAAAATATGCGATATGACGCTTTTTATGAACCCCACTGAAAATTCATACAAGCGTTTCGGCAGCAATAAAGCCCCCGAATACGTTTCATGGTCGAGCGAGAACCGCTCACAGCTGGTGCGAATACCTGCGGCAATGGGCGAGTACCGCCGCGCTGAACTGCGTTCACCCGATTCAATGGCTAACCCATACTTGGCATACGCGCTGATAATTTATGCTGGTCTTTACGGCATACAAAATAAGCTCGAGCTGCCCATGGTCGCCGACTTCAATCTGTATAAGGCTGACAAAGAAACTTTGGAAAAGTATAAACGCCTGCCTGAAAGCCTCGCGGCTGCCAGAAAAGCCGCGTGCGACAGCGACTTTATAAAACAACATATTCCCGAAAACATTCTTGACATTTACTGCGGCAAATAATTAACATTTTTCTATATACATCTACCAAAGGAGGGGAGTATTTATGAGCATAGTCGTCCGTTCGTACAGCGTGTTGGTCGTATCGGCAGTCAGCTCTTTCAACGATGTCCTCCCCGAACTTTTGCCGACCGAGCGTTTTTACCCCGTCACGATAACGGGCAGCGTAAGCGCCGCAAAACGCGAGTTCGCAGAGCGTTCGTATGATCTTGTCATAGTAAACTCACCGCTCCCCGATGATGTAGGTATACGTTTTGCTATAGATGCGGGCGGCACATCGTCGTCCGTGCCGATGATAATCGTCAAAGGCGAGCATTTGCCCGACATCTACGAGAGAGCGACAGCGCACGGAATATTCACACTGCAAAAGCCTATCTCGCGCTCGATGTTCACCGTGTCGCTCGGCTGGATGTGCGCTCTGCGCGAGAGGCTGCGCAAGTTTGAGAAGAAAACGCAGACTATTGAAGAAAAGATGAGCGAGATAAGGCTTGTCAACCGCGCAAAATGGCTGCTGATGACCGAGCTGAAAATGGAAGAGCCCGACGCGCACAGGTATATCGAAAAGCAGGCGATGGACAGGAGCATTACCAAAAAAGCCGTCGCCGAGGAGATAATAAGTTCATACTCATAAATAGAAAAGAAGCTGTTAAATGGCTTCTTTTTTAGTGTGTATATATTGTTGCTGCTTTCGCAGCTAACCTGCGGAGCCGTTCACCGCCCACATTTACATATACCAATAATTATATGCCAATAAACTCCACCCTCCCACTAACCACCCCTAAAAAAGAACCGCCGGAAGAATATTCTGCCAGTGGTTCTTTGAAGTGAGTGTGGGTCGCTTTTTGGGGAATATATACTGTTGTTGTATAGCGGTGAACTCGCTCCAACGGCGCGTAAGCGCGAACTTTTAACAAAGCTATTGCGCACGCAAGCGCGCGCAGGAAAAATAGTCGGCTCTTTTCATAGGAGAGGCTCTCTCTTGCAGGAGCAGCGTTCCCGTTGGGAACGCCCGAAGAATTATTTCGCTTTAAATTTTTGGGGCGAAATAATTCTTCACGCGGTCGCGAGCGACCGCTGTCCTCATTGAAAAACAATCCACCGGATTGTTTTTCAATTCACCCTTTGCGGAGCGCCTGACGTATGGGGCTTTCGCCGTCTGCGGACGGCGACGGGGGTTTCACCCCACACCCCACAAGCCTTTTTCAAAAGGCTTGACCGAAAACTTTTATTGTTTTGACAGGGTTTAAAAGCTTTGTGTACTGTGGCGTTCAACGTGTGCGCTCCTGCGCCGCGCGACAGCGCAATGATTATAGTTTAAAATAGCTCCTTCTCCATTCCCACGCACTGAAATACCCCGTTTTGCTTTGCACCCTCGCCGGTGCGCGTGTACCCCAGTTTTTCATAGAAGCCCACTGCCTCAACGCGGCTGTCTATAACGATATTTTTGTACCCCAGCGAGGCTATCCATTCTTCAGCCTGCCGCACTGCCATTTTGCCCAGCCCCATGCCGCGGTATTCGGGCAAAACCACCACCCTGCCGAGGGTAACAGTGTTTTCGCCTACCTCATAAAAACGGCAGGTGGCGACGGGGTAGCCGCTGTCGAGCAGGACTATGTATTTCGTGCCGTCGCAGTCGTGTTCGTCAAACTCCTCGCGCAGAGATATGCCGCATTGGCGGTTCATGCCCTGCACCCTCACCGAGTACGCTCCCGCGCGCTGCCATTCTTCCTGCGCGCGCATGACTTCTATGTTCATCAAAACATCTCCTTTGTTTACTTATCGGCTATCGGCAGCCATATCTGACTTTTGTAATCCTCCGCCGTCATGTCGCCGCTCGGGTAAGCCTCTATGTCCATTTCATAAGTCGGCTGATGATCCGAAACGGGCAAAAATTCTGCCGATATCTCGTGCCACAGATCTTGTATGGCTTTCGGCATTGCGCCCGTGCATTCAAATTTCAGCCACGTCCTTTTGGGTATAGTGTTTACGCGAAACCCCTCAGGTGCTGTGGTATCGGGAGAACACGGCACCGCAATGGCGTAATCAAAATGCTCGTTGTCGCTATGACCGTTTCCATAGCAAATGCCGAAAACGTATGTCCTGTCCGAGGCGTGCTGAAGCAGAGTTTCAATAGTCCCGTCACTCAGCGATCTGTCCCAGAACTTCGGGATAGTGTTCTGCTCGTCTGCGACCCTTTGCCGCTCGTCCTTTTCCAGTACCGTGAATGAGTCTTTTACAACAATTTCGTAATTCATAGAATTACCGCCTTTCAATATGATCTGCACTTTAAGGCGGGAAAACGACCG
>CANRDG010000185.1 GCA_947629275.1 uncultured Clostridia bacterium
GCATATTCTTGAATAGAATATGTCAGGGAGGGCGTTTCCATGTGTAAACAAAACGAAGAAAACGACATTACTGCGCGTGAATTTATACTTCTCGGCGCAATGCTGATAATAATGATATTGTCAATTGTGGGGCTTTTGAATGCCATGACCGATATCGCCCAGAGCGACCTGTGGGAAATGCTCACGCTTGATGAAATAGCCGAAGCTTTCACAAAGCTGCTGGGTAAACTCGCGTGCTGAGATTTGCCGTCAAAGGCTGCGATATTTCGCTGTCTTTCAGCTTTTTTGCAATTATAGCCCTAGCCGCCGCTTCCGATGCAAAAGCCGTCGCTGTGTCGCTTCTTTGCTGTATCATGCATGAAACAGGTCACCTTGCCGCTATGGCGTACTATGGCGCTTCAATAAATGAAATATGCTTCTACGGCGGCGGTATAAAAATCAATGCAGCCCCTGCTTTTTTAGGTACAAAACAGCAAGCCGCGGTGCTTTTGGCAGGGTGCGCCGTAAATGCCGCTGCGTATTTTGCTTGTGCAGTTGCAGGGGCGACGGGAACTATGTTTGCCACCGCAAACCTTATGCTGTGCGTTTTCAATCTTCTGCCGCTGAAAAAGCTTGACGGCGGCAGGCTCACAGAGCTTCTGACAGGTCAGTCGCACGGCGTTTATACTGCCGTAAGTGCTTTAAGAATAGTCACGCTTCTAATAATGGCATTACTTCTCTTAAAAGCCTTTGTAATGGGCGCTGTCAGCTTTACACTTGTCGCTGCAGCGCTGTATATAGTCGCTTCCGAGGCTCTTTGTATGTAAAAACCGCTTTCCGTTTGTGCATATTTGCCAAAATGTTATTATAATTTTTTTGCAAAAATGTTCTTTTGGGTATTGAAAAAAATATCCGTTTGTGATATAATATTAAGGCATTTGAATATCCGTCGCTGTGCGACGAGAGTTAGTGCCTGCCGAAAGGCTGACATTAAAGCGGACAGTCCTCTGGCTTTATCGGTCTTTGCTTGACGCCGATATGACAAAAAAGCGAATGAATGTCTGAAAACAATAGGAGGTATTTAAAGTGGACGCTTTAAAACTTATTTCAAATTCAAGCCTTAAAGAAAATGCTCCCGTTATTAACGTAGGTGATACCGTAAAGGTACACGTTAATATCAAGGAGGGCGACAAGTCAAGAATACAGGTGTTTGAGGGTACTGTAATTGCCAAGAAGCACGGCGGCATAAACGAAACGTTTACAGTCCGCAGAGTGGCTCATGGCTGCGGTATTGAGAGAGTATTCCCTATACATTCGCCTGTTGTCGAGAAGGTCGAGATCGTTCGTTCAGGTAAAGTACGTCGCGCCAAGCTGTACTATATCAGAAAGAGAGTCGGCAAAGCCGCTAAAGTTAAAGAAGCGATCAAGTGATCAAAAGATGAGCAGCCCGAGGGCTGTTCTTTTTTATGCAAAATTTGCCCAAAAGCCTTGAAAAGAGCGAGCGTTTCTGTTATAATATATGTGTATGCTTGAAAGGAGATGCGCCGCAAGGCAGTGTTATTGTATTATGGACAGACGTACTAAACGCGAAATGGGTATAAAGAAAATAGAGAACGCTCCGAGCGACGATCTTCTCGACTGGTGCGATTCATTCATATTTTCGCTTTTTATAATAATTCTGGTGTTCATGTTCGTGCTTCGCATAGTTGAAGTTGACGGCAGCTCTATGGTCTCCACACTGGAGGATAAGGACACCATACTTATAACACATATGTTTTCAGACCCTGAGCAGGGCGATATAGTCGTGCTTAACAGCGATGCCCTCGATAAAACCATAATAAAGCGTGTAATTGGTACTGCGGGACAGATTGTCGAGATCGATTATAAAACAAGTTCTGTGTATGTTGACGGTCAGAAACTTGACGAAAGCTACCTCAGCGGCTCTGCTTTGAGTATGCGCGATTCGATTGATTTTGATAAATCGTATTACGATGCAGCCACAGATACCTATAAATATACCGTGCCCGAAGGGTATGTGTTTGTGCTGGGCGATAACAGGAATAACTCTACTGACAGCCGTATGATAGGCTGTGTACCGATAGACCATATTCTCGGCAAAGCATTTATAAGAGTGTTCCCTATAAAGAAATTTGGAACAATATGATATAAAGGAGCATGATGTATGAACGAAGATACACTGCTTGACGACGAAGAGCTTTTTGAAGATGAACCGCCCAAAAGCACCGAAGAAAAAGTGCTTGATAACGTTTTGGAATGGCTTGAAACAATAGTGCTGGCTATCTTTGTCATGATACTGATAATGAGCTTTGTGATAAAGATAATCAACGTAAAAGGCCCGTCTATGGAGAAAACGCTGTTTGACGGCGATAAACTTTTGCTGTATTCGCTGTTTTATGAACCTGAGCCGGGTGATATAGTCGTTGTCAATTCTGATTATCTTGATGAAACTATCATAAAGCGCGCAATTGCAGTTGGTGGTCAGACCGTTGAAATTTCGTATACCGACGGCACTGTAAAAGTTGACGGCAAAGTTTTAGATGAATATTACCTTACCGATGAAATGGTCGATACAGGCGCTTTTGCTCCAACGGCATATGATGCGGTGAGCGATACATATACCTATACCGTACCCGAAGGTATGGTGTTCGTTATGGGCGATAACAGAAACCGTTCTACCGACAGCAGGGTCATAGGCTGCGTAAGTGAAACGGAAGTTTTGGGCAAAGTGATATGGCGCTTTGCTTCCTCGCAGGGGAAAATAGGCTTTGTAAAATAGTTTAAGGAGAATATATGAGCGAAATAACAAACGTGCAGTGGTTTCCCGGGCATATGGCTAAAACGCGCCGCATAATGCAGTCGAACATGAAGCTTGTTGATGCCGTTATAGAAATGACAGATGCAAGGATACCGTATTCCAGCAGAAATCCCGAAATGGATAAACTCGTAGGCGCAAAACCGCGGCTTATAATTCTGAATAAGTGCGACAGCGCCGACGAGACCGTGACTTCCGAATGGCTCGAATATTATAAACGAAATGGCGTGCCTGCATTGGCTACCGACTGCCGCAGCGGCAAGAACGTAAATAAATTCCTGCCTAAGCTGAAAGAACTTCTGAAAGAGCAATTGCAGCGCTGGAACGCCAAAGGCATGACCGGCAGACCTATAAGAATAATGATAGTGGGCATACCGAACGTCGGTAAGTCATCGTTCATAAACCGTCTGGCAGGCGCAAAGCTTACCAAGGTAGAGGACCGACCGGGCGTTACAAGGGGCAAGCAGTGGATAAGCCTGCAAAATGGAGAGATAGAGCTTTTGGATATGCCGGGCGTGCTGTGGCATAAGTTTGAAGACAAGCAGGTCGGTGAACATCTCGCGTTTACGGGCGCTGTCAAAGACAACGTGGTAGATACCGAGTATCTTTCCTCACGGCTGCTCCAGTTGCTTTTTGATAAGTACCCACAGCAGCTTACCGACAGATACGGTATCTCACTTGAAGATCTTCCGAACGACGAAGAGCAGATGTC
>CANRDG010000186.1 GCA_947629275.1 uncultured Clostridia bacterium
AAGACCTATAAAGAAACAGCTTACAAAGTTATCACCGCTGTACATCGCAAGGTCGGCAATGGGTATTGAGTAAATAAAATTTAACACAGCAAACACACTCCCTATCAAATACTGTATTAAGTATATCATATTTACAAATGTAAGTCAATAAATTTTTTAAAAATTTCAGCAAATTTTACAATTGAATCTTATTTGATATGTAAATTATGATTTACCCGTGCGGCGGCATTGATTTTGGAGTAAAAATATGCTATACTATTATTGGTGATATTTATGGATATGCGTTCATGCTTTTTGTACTGCGCGGGCGAATATTATGACGGCTTTATAACGCCGCGCGAGGGTGACATAAATGTAGCTGTGGACGGCGGTTTTAAGCTTTGCGAGGAGCTTGGCATAATGCCCGACTGCATCATCGGCGATTTTGACAGCCTAGGCAGCGTGCCGCAAAATGCTGTTGTACTGCCGCGCGAAAAAGACGACACCGACACTCTGGCGGCTTGCAAGAGGTATCTTTCAGCAGGGATAAAGAGGTTTTATCTTCTGGGGGCTGTAGGCGGTCGCGATGAGCACACCTTTGCAAACATTCAGCTGCTTAAATTTCTGGCTGACAGCGGCGCGCAGGGGTTTATGTTCGGAAATGATCGGACTTTTACGGTTATAAAAGACTGCGAAGTGACGTTTGGCAAAGAATACAGTGGGTACATTTCGGTGTTTTCGTTAAGCGACACATCGTGTGTTACGATTGAAAATCTGAAATACGAGCTTGACGGCGCCACACTTTCAAGCAGTTACCCTTTGGGGGTAAGCAACGAGTTTACTGGTTTGCCTGCCAAAATACGTGTAACGGGCGGAACGCTGCTTTTGATATTTAACAGAAAAGGCGCAGAGGCTCTGCCCTATACCTTATTATAATATATATGCAGAAAGGACGTTAAAGAAATGGAACAGACTTGTCACGGCGAAGTAAACGGAAAGATAGCGATAAACACCGATGCATATGTTTGCAGCAGAGAGCACCGCATTACCTTTTACGATGTTGACTTCAACAAGCGGCTGAGGCTTTCGGACATGATGCGGCTGTTCTCGCTAATGGCAGGCGAGGACTACTACACGCGCGGCTTAGGGCACGTTTTTTTGAAAGAAAAAGGCTTTGCGTTTTTGGTATCTAAGATAGTTTACAAAATATACAGGCTGCCGACTCTGGAAGAAGAAGTGGTTCTGAAAACGTGGGTGGAAGAGATAAAAGGCGCAAAATTTGTGCGCGGATATGAAATGGTATCACGCGAGGGGGAGCAGCTTGTCATAGGTCAGGCGGTGTGGATATGCGTAAACCCCGAGACCAAAAAGATAGTGCGTCCGAGAGATTTTCCGTGGTGCGGTGATGCTATGCCGCGCGAGGATATGCCTGTTCACTACAGGGAGATAAAAGTTCCCGAGGTACACCCGATAAGCGACTATGTTGTGCCATATCACGCGATAGACTATAACGGACATCTTAACAACACCGACTACGGCGATGTTATTATGAACGCGCTGCCTGCCGATGAACTTGGCAAAGATATAGACGAATTTACGCTGTGTTATCAGCACGAGGCATACATGGGCGAGACGGTAAACCTGTTCAGGGGCGACCCTGACGAGAAAACGACTGTAATAGTCGGCAGGGTCGGCGAGCGCAAATGCTTTGAGAGCGAGATAATCTACAAATAAAAGAGGTACATCATGGTAATTGACTTTCACACACACGTTTTTCCAGAAAAAGTGGCTGCAAAGGCAAAGCAGGTACTTATTGACAATGCTGTTGAGCTTGGCAACCACATTTCGGCTTGCACAGACCTTACTGTAAACGGGCTGGTGAGGCACATGGAGCTTGACGGGGTAGATATGTCTGTTGTGCTGCCTATTGCTACCGCGCCGCACCAGACGAAGCACATAAATGAATTTGCTGCGACTCTTTACGAGGCGACGGGCGGAAAACTGTTATCGTTCGGCAGCATACACCCCGACAGCGATGACTACAAGCGCGACATAGACATGGTGGTCTCGCTGGGGCTGAAAGGTTTGAAGTTTCACGCGGAATATCAGCATTTCAACTCTGATGATGAGCATATTTTGAAGATATACGATTACGCATTCAGCAAGGGGCTTATGATAATACACCACTGCGGCGCTGACATGAGTGCGCCTGCCCCCTACCACGCGACGCCGAAGCAGATGGCTCACATACTGGACGAGATGAAAGGCGGCGTGCTTATTGCCGGACACCTTGGCGGTTTCAGAATGTGGGAGGACGTGGAGAGATACCTGGTCGGCAGGGAGATATATCTTGACACTTCTATGGGGCAGAAATACTACCCGCGCGAGCAGTTTGAGCGGATAGTGAACGACCACGGCGCAGACAAGATACTGTTTGCCTCAGACTCGCCGTGGAGCGTGGCAGGAGAGGAGATAGAGCTTATAAACAGCACTTCCCTCACCGAGGAGCAAAAAAGGCTGATATTTGGCGAAAATGCAAAACGCCTGCTGGGAATATAACACAAAATGCCGTCTGAAAAAGGCGGTATATTTTGTCGAAAAACAATGTAATTTTTTTGAAAGAAGTATTGCAATTTGAAATTATAGTGCTATAATAGAATTAAGGGTGGCTATACTGCTTGTTAAAGGCAAAAAATTTACAAAAAATAACATCGCCCAAATTAAGGAGGTTTTAAACATGAAAAAGAAGTTAGCAAAGGTTTTATCCGTAATGGTCGCAGTGGTTATTTCAGTAAGCGCTATGGTCGTAAATGCAAGCGCCTATTCGTGGAGCGTTAGCAGGCAACATTCAAGCAGTAAACCGGGCGCACCGACTGTAACCAAAGCCCCACAAGTTTTCATATTCTATCCTACTAGTGTTGATGTTACCAGTTATAGCACAAAATGCACAAACTATTCATCGGAAACAGCTTCTAATGGTGATCTTGCGTATGCAAAATCATATGCTCAACGGCGAGAAAAAGGCTCAAGTAAAATTGATAAAATTTCAGGAGATCAATTATACAGGAATGTTTATAAGGAATATGTTACAATAAGACTTACCAAAAATGTTGAGTATGGAAACACTCTTTATGTTAGATATGAGTTGGTTAATCCAAAATTAGTCCTTTGTAGTATAAGCGGTTTAGTATCCGTATCCAACACTACACTGATAGGCTCAAGATATGAATAAAGAGGTGATAAGTTAAATGGCTACATCTAAAAAGGCCCAAAAATTTATAATTGCGGCGGTGATCATAGTCGTTATAGCTGTCGCGGCGATCGTAACATGCTACTTTATCTTCCGAAATAAAGGATCAAAGCTTGTATACAAAACTCTTGACAAAGTACTTGCCGAAGCCTCCGATGTATTGGACAATGAATACGACAACATAAAACTTTCTGACGGTATCTCTATTGATGA
>CANRDG010000187.1 GCA_947629275.1 uncultured Clostridia bacterium
GGCGGCTTCTCACCGAAGTATGTAATACCTTTCCATATCGACAAGTCAAAGGTCATGGAGGAGTTCAAAAAATTCAGCAAAAAGCCGCTTACTCCCAAAGACTTCGACTGCGATAAAATAGTAGATAAAATGCAGGGAATATACCTGCCGTTCTGGCTGTATTCGGGTCATCTCAGCGGAAGAATGACCGCCGAGGGCGTGAACAAGAAAAACTATCAGCGAAACGGCAATTCGTATACCGACTATGAGTATTATAACGTTGTAAGAGCAGGCGAGCTTGATTTTGCAAACGTTCCCGTCGATGCTTCTTCAAAGACCGACAACGACGCTATGGACTCCATTGAGCCTTACGATTTCAAAGATCTGAAGCCTTTCAATATAGGCTACCTTGCAGGCTACCTCGCCGAACGCTACGACGAAGACGAAAATACCTGCCGCCCTCGCGCCGAGGAAAGAATGATAAACACTGGTCTGGACGAGCTTAAAAAGACCTGCAATTATAACGAAATGACGGTTCGCAATTACGACCACGACCTTAAAATTACAAACTGCGATTATGCCCTTATGCCTGCGTGGTTGCTTTATACCAAGTATAAGGATAAAGACTACCTGTTCGCTATGAACGGTCAGACGGGCAAATTCATAGGCAATCTTCCTATTGACTATGTAAAACTCCTGCTCTTTTCGGGCATACCCGGCATACTGGCATTTATAATAATGATGATATTACTTTGACATACGGCGGTGTGACCATTGAAAACAGTATTGATAACAGTCGGCGTGATCATAGCCGTGCTGCTTGCCATAGTTGTGACAATAGCGCTTGTTATAATGGCTGTGGTGCATAAGCATATGGGCAGCCTGTCAGCAGTTGTAAAAAGCGTTAAAGAAGCTTCCGACGAGGTGGAGAATACCCCCAAAAGCCTTATGGGCGTTGAGGGCGTTGTGTTGCCGAAGATAAAAGCTGACTTTCCCGAGTTTGACCCTCGGCTTATGAAAAGCTATGTAAAATCTTTCGCGCTTGATTATTTTGCCGCAATGACAGCAGGCAAAGCGACAGCCTCCAGCTTTCAGAAAAACTGTTCAAGGCAGTTTTGTGAGATGATAATAGCCCAAGCGCCAACAGCAGGCAAGTTTGCAGATGCCAAAGTGCATAAGGTGGTTATCTCAGATTACAGAACATCGGAGTATGATGCTACAGTCGTTTTTCAGCTGGCGGTAGAATATAGATATAACGGCAGAAGCAACCGCTCACAGGAAAAGTATGAAGTCGATTATTCGTATTTTCTTGAAGACTACAGCGGACATCAGGAAATAAGCAGTATGAAGTGCCCCAACTGCGGCGCGCCTATAGAGTCGCTCGACAGAGGCAACTGCCCCTACTGCGACTATAAGCTCGATGTCCACGAGGAAGCCATAGTGCTTGACAGAACGTGGAAGATAACCGATATTAAAAAATGCTGAGGTGACTTATGGAATTTCTGGCGTTTATTGCTTTCGCGGTCGTCGTTGTCATCGTCATAGTTTCAGAGAAGAATAAAAAGAACAACGATAACGACGGCTTCTTTCCGCCAAATATCCAAAATATGAACACACAGCCGCAAAATACCGCCAAGCCTGAGTTTGTGCTTACTTCAGATGACAGCAGCGCGAATATAAAAACAGTCTCGGTGCAGCTGCCCGTTTCTCAGGCGGTAGAGGGCTTTGACGAGAACACCGAGACCGAGAATATCAAAAAATATATGGCTAAGTATATAGCTGCAACAGGGCAGGGGAATAACGGCTTAGACTCTCTGAAAGATTTCTGCGCAAAGTCTGTCATCACTACCGCACAGTTTGAGGCGATGAAAGCCAGGGTCAGCTATTCCGATGTAAATGTAACAAAAGTTTCCTTTACAAGATATATAGTGCAGGCGCAGGAAGTTTCAATTTTTGGTCTTGCCTTTGCCGGGATGAATATGCATAACGGCAAAATGATAACGCCTTATAACTGTACATACAGCTTTAAGTACAGCTATGTGTACAGAGAAAATACCAACAGAAAAACACTTAAATGCCCACACTGCGGCGCGCCCGTCAGCGAGTATGAGGCAGAGCGGTGTGAGTTCTGCGGCGAAAAGCTGCCGAATATGCTCATGGAGCGTTCGTGGGTGTTTACTGAAATAACGCGTACAGAAAACAGAATAAAGTATACGGGGTGAGATGAATTGAAAAGTGAAGCCGAAATGTTTGAGCAGGCGATGCTTCGTTTTAAAGACAACGCTGTGCAGAATGAAATACTCAAAGCCAAGGCAGACGGCAGCGCTCTGGACGGCGGCGACCCGTTTGAAGAAAATGTGATAAGGCAGATAATAGGCGACTATAACGAGTTTGATGCCGAGTATGCCAAGGGCGTTGCAAAAACGGTGACAGAAATGTTGGCAGATGCCATGAAAGAACACCCTACAAAACTTGATATATTTTCAAGGCTTTGCACACAGCCTGCGGTGATGAAGGTGCGCCGCCTTATGGTAGGTCCGCGCGTGATGTGGTATGAAAGCGAAGTTACATCGCTAAAGATAATCCGCTATAACCCAAGCCCCACGCAGCCGAATATCTCAATAAAAACAACGGTGTCTTTCAAGCCCGACAGATATAAGCCCGTATCTTTTGCATTCATATATACCTGCGTTGAGGGCGCAAAGCAATGCCCTCGCTGCGGCGGTGTAATAGAAGATCAGCTTGTAGATAAATGTCCGTTCTGTGATGCCATAGTTACCGACAGCGCAACGGAAAAAGCATGGAAAATAACCGATATCAGACGTCTGATCTGAAACAAAAACGGTTATAATAATTATTTTAATATAGGAGGAAATTTGAATGGGACTTATTAAAATGGTGGTCAATTCCGTTTCGGGAAAGCTCTCTGATACCGTAAGAGATTATTTCCGCTGCGACGGTATGACCAACGACTATCTCGCAAAGGCTGCCACCCTTGTAAAGAGGGACGGTACGACCAATAACCGCAGCGAAGGTGTAATATCCAACGGTTCGGTGTTCGATGTTGCTATCGGACAGGCGGCAGTACTTGTAGAGAACGGCAAGGTGCATGACTTTGTTTATGCCGATACCAACGACCTCGCAGGTCAGTACAGGTATGATACCACTGTTGAGCCGTCGCTTCTCGGCGGAGGACTTAAAGATCTGTGGCCGTCTATCAAGGCTATCGGAACGAGGTTCACAGCCGGCGGTCAGTCGCTCAACACAATGCACCTCGTCTACATAAACTGCAAGGAGATAACCAACAACCCGTTCGGCGCAGGCGATATAGGCTTCCGCGACGGTGAGTTCAACATGACTCTGAAAGCACAGGCGCACGGCAAGTATGACCT
>CANRDG010000188.1 GCA_947629275.1 uncultured Clostridia bacterium
AAAATTTCTTTAAGCCGAATTTATTCGGCTGGTGCCGGTGGCGGGACTTGAACCCGCACGCCATTGCTGGCAATGGATTTTGAGTCCACCTCGTCTGCCAATTCCAACACACCGGCATATTAAACATATAAAACGCTACCTTGATATTATATCATAAAAAATTCCCACTGTCAATAAATTTTATAAAAATAGCGCGTCATGAGCGCAATGCCAAAAAATCAGCCTGTAATTTGTGAACAATCACAATGCTTTTTGTGCATTATGTACTTGCAAATTGTTAAAATTTATGTTATAATATATTAAATGACGGTTAATATGCCGTTCAACTTTAAAAAAGGCGGGATAACTTTATGACTATAAACGAAGTAACAGTTATGGTGTGCGATGACTCAATGTTTGCAAGAAAAAAGCTTACAAACTACATTCTTTCACTTGGGGTAAAGGCTTGCTATGAGGCTGAGGACGGCGAAAAGGCTGTTGACAACTACAAAGAGTACAAGCCAAATATAGTTTTTATGGACATTGTAATGCCGAAGAAGACGGGCATCGACGCAGTAAAAGAGATAATCGAGTTTGACCCCGATGCGAAGATTGTTATGGCTTCATCGGTCGGCACGCAAAATCACTTGAAAGATGCCATAAACGCAGGCGCATTTGAATTTTTGCAGAAGCCTATTTCTAACGAGCAGGTGCAAAAGCTTATTGAAACAGTTGCGGAAGGAGTATGATCTGAATGTTTGCACAATTTTTCGGAAGTTATCTGCTTAACGAGGGTATCGTTACCGCTCCGCAGCTGGCAAAAGCTCTTGAAGACAAGAAAAACACCAAAACGCGCCTTGGCGTGCTTGCTATAAACGCAGGATACATGACGGCAGGTCAGGTGGAATTTATACATCAGGTGCAGTCTACCGTTGACAAAAGGATAGGTGATATTGCCGTAGAAATGGGCTTTATCACGCCCGAGCAGGTGGACGAACTGCTTTCAAAGCAGCCGCAAGACTATTTGATACTGGGTCAGACTCTCGTTAACAACAACGTGTTGACGAACGCGCAGTTTGAAAAGGCTCTCAACGATTACAAGAGCTTCAACGCGCTTTCGGAAAGCGACATGAGCGGCGACAAGACCGACAAGCTGGAAAAAATAATCGCTGATTTTTACAAGATAAAAGGTCATGAAGATGTAGGTGAATACGTTACATATTTAACGCTGCTTTTCAAGAACCTGATACGCTTTGTGGGTGACGACTTTACGCCGATGACCGCCAGTCTTATCGACAGCGCAAATTATGAAAACATGGTACGCCAGAAGATCGACAACGAGATAACCAACTCATACACTGCGATATGCTGTAACACTGATGTTTACATAAAGTTTGCGGAGAGATTTTCGGAAGAAAAGCTTGACACCGCCGACGACTTTGTAAACGCGACCGTGGGCGAGTTTCTGAACCTGCACAACGGACTGTTCATTGTAAACCAGTCGAATGAGTTCGGCAAGGAAATGACTCTTGAGCCGCAGGAGTTTGTGTACAGCACGGATATAAAGTATGACAAGGCATCTGTAGATGTACCTGTTGCATACTCGTTCGGCACGGTGCATTTCATACTTTCAAACGTATAATAGCCGAATAAATTTGTCTTAAAAAATTCCTTAACGCAAGTTAGGGGATTTTTTTCTACGCTTTATCTCCGAGATACTATTGTTTGCGCTGTCGCGCAAAAATCATCACCAGTGAAATGCTCCTCCCCATTTTGCGCAATATTATTACTAATACCTGCTGAAAAAAGACGTTTTTTCGGTTAAAATGCCTATGTCATCTTCTCTGAAATTGTGGTATAATAATATTAGGAAGTTATGATTTGATATAATGTGAAAGGAGCGTATGTATGCTGACAACAGGAGATTATGTTTTGTACGGCGGTGTAGGGGTGTGCGAGATAGCCTCGATTGAAACGCAGAGCTTTGACGGCAAAAACAGCGATGAATACTGCAAGCTTGTGCCGCTTTTCGGCTCGAGCCTTGAATACTATCTGCCGTCGTCTATCTTGGAAAGCACGGTTCGGAGCCTGCTTTCAAAAAACGAGATACTGAACGTTATAAACAATATGCCAAAGACCGACAGCCTTAAAATTACCGACAGCAGGGCAAAAAAGCACATCTTCAACCTGATACTGAAAAGCGGTGATTACAGCCGCATAGTGCCTATGATAAAAATGCTGCACGATGAAAAACAGGCGCGCCTTTCAAACGGCAGGCGGCTGACATTCGCGGACGAAAAAGCCATGCATGATGCCGAGGAGCTTATGTGTCAGGAGTTTTCCGTGGTGCTGGACATCGACAAGAGCGCAGTGCCGCAGTACATTGAGAATACCCTGCGCGCGTCTGCCGCAAGCTGAATACAAAATCACATAAAACTAGACCGTACTTTGGGGTACGGTCTTTTTGTTTGCTTAAATTATGAAATGCGCTTACCGCCACCCTTGCCGCTCTTTGAGCCGCCCTTCGAGCCGCCGCTTCTTTTGGGCGGTTTGCTTCCCTTTATAGGCTGTTCCTTGCCGCCTTTGTCCTCAAAAATGGCGTCTTCGCCTGTTGCAGGGCGCAGATAGTCAAACTCGGGATTCTTCTCGCCCTTGGAATCATAGTAAGGCTGTATAACATATTTTCTTATAATGGGGTAGCAGTTGTATGAAATTATGAACGCACTGCCCGAGAATATCAGCGCGCTTATTATAACAAGGTCTATTATCAGACCGATATTTGACGCGCTTAAGAGTATCAGGAACATCACCGCCAGCAGGGCAACTATCGAAAAGAACGATATAAGCGTTTTCTTCATGCCTATGCTTGCAAGCAGAAATGAATTTTTTACTATCTGTTTCAGTTTGAGATTTGTGGAAACTATCAACAGATAAATGTAAAAATGCATGATGTAAATAATGAGCATAAGGCTTATCGAAAGCACCACAAGTATCTTTCCCCACGAATACACCTTTGAAAAATTATAGTAAAAAACTATCATGAACGGCAGCCATATCATCAGCAGAATGTCTACAATCCCCGTTACGAACGACTGCTTGAAACTGCTCTTGAAGGTCTTCCAGAACTCGTGGAACATAAAGCAGCTGCGCTCCTGCGAGTAATTGCGCGTTACCTTGAAAAGCGCCGCCGTAGCAGGTCCAAACGTTACAATAGGTATGCAGAACACTATATACAGCAGATTTACAAATACAAGATCCCAAAAGTGCCTGCCGAACACCTCTAAAAATTTTACTATACCACGCTTTTCCTGCGGCATTTTCGGTATGCCCGGTCCTGCGCTCGAATAGTTTGGAAACAGTCCCATTTTCTAATTCCTTTC
>CANRDG010000189.1 GCA_947629275.1 uncultured Clostridia bacterium
AAATATGAGGACAGCTTCTTTGTAAATGCAACGGTTTACCCCGAAGATCAGAGCGCTTACAAGAATTTTGTGGAAGCCGCTACCGAGGGTCAGAACATTCAGGACGAATTCAGATTCAAGACCATTTACAACGACTATGTATGGTATATAATGAGATGCGCCGCCATAAGAGACAGCTACAACAGCATTATCAAGATAGTCGGCGTTATGATAGATATTGACAAGACCAAATCGCGCGAGCAGAAGCTTATGGATAAGGCATCGCTCGACCCGCTTACACAGGCATTCAACCGTGAGTCGTTCGAGCTTTCGCTGAACAATGAGATAGACCTTTCGCAAATGCGCAAAGGCAAAGATGCTGTGCTGTTCATTGACCTTGACAACTTCAAACATTTCAACGATGAGTATAACCATGCCGTCGGCGATGAGGTGCTTGTTTATACTGTTGAGCTTTCCAAGAAACTTGTCGGCAAAAACGGCTTTGTAGGCAGGTTCGGCGGCGACGAGTTCGTTATCTGCTACCGTGAGACGGATAACATGGACGCTTCCGCGCTGGCACAGAGGATCATTGCAGGTCTCGGCGACGGCTTTGAATCCGAAAACTGCGGCAAGCATATAATAATGTTCTGTAGTATCGGTATTTCGTACATCTCGCCCGAAGATTCCGATCCGTCAGTCATCATTGAAAGGGCAGATCAGGCGATGTACACCGTTAAAAAGAGCGGCAAATCAAACTACGCGATATATAAAGAAATTTAATTTTGAAATTATCACACGGCTTTCACATTCGGGTGGTATAGTGATATATACAATTGTTTTACTGAGCGCACACAGACTGTGCGTTTATGCAGTTACAGAATAGTAAAAATGAAAGGAATATGTTATGTTAAAAAAATATCTGGCGACAGCAGCTTGTATAGTGCTTACGGTATCTTCATTTGCTTCATGCAACGGCGGCAGCTCATCGTCGTCAGCTGCTTCATCAGGCGCGGCAGACAGCGGTACATCATCTGCCGCTGATGCTTCTGAAATAGCTGAACAAAATGTCAAAGTTCCTACAAAACTAGTTATCGACGGCGAGGAAGTCACCAATACAGATTCGCTTGTTATGTGTACCGTCGGCGGCTTTGATATTTCGTTCGATGAATTCAGATACTACTGGCTGTATTACCTGAATAACCTGAAAAATATAGGTTATGACATCGAAGATGACACCAAGATGACTGCTGACCTTATAAAGTTTCAAGTCGGCAACGATCTTGTTTCAAACTACGGGCTTATGGCATATGCGCGCGACAACGATCTTGCATACACCATTTCGCAGACCGATTTTGAAGATGCGTATTTTCAGCAGCTTATGGCTTATCAGACAGAAGACCAGTATGCCGCTTTTTTGGAGGAAAACTATCTTACCGATTCTGCGCTGCAAAGCACGCTTCATTCTTATCTCGCATCTAATGTTGCATACACTTCCCTATTCGGCGAAGAAGGCGGCAAGTTTTACGTTGCTCCCGATGCGGTGAAAGAGCTTCTCAATTCTGAAGATGCAATAAGGTGCGTTGAGGTGTTTATTCCTTTCAGCGCTTCTGTAGAGCTTACCGATGAAGAAAAAGAGGGCTGGGACGAAAAGTCTGTAAGCGATAAGTTGAACGCTTTAAATTCTGCTTACGGCAAACTTGACGATGCCGCAAAGGAAGAAGCCGACAAGAAGTCTCTGGAGCTTGCACAGCAGGTTTGCGATAAAGCCAAAAACGGAGAAGATTTTTATGCTCTTATGGAGCAGTACGGCTATGCGACCGCTCTTACACCTAAGAAGGATCAAAGCTACAGCGATATTGCAGGTTACTATTTTACAGATGAATACAGCGCTTATACAGACGAATTTAAGAAAGCCGCATTTGCATTGAAAGACAATGAGATAAGCGACGTTGTTACAAGCGAAGATGACGGCGGCTATCATATCATCATGCGTTTGCCGAAAGACAGCGAGTATATAGAAAGCAATATTTCCGATCTTGCAGAAGAATACAATACTGCCCATGCAGGCGCGCTGTTCAATGAATATTGTAAAACCATTGAGATAACGTATTCAGACGAATACGGCAAGCTGGATATAGACAGCATATCTTAAATAAAGGAAAGGAAAACATATTATGATAAAAAGATTATTGTGCGGTGTAATTTCACTTGCACTGGCGGTGGGTATGCTGTCAGCGTGCGACAGTAAGAGCAGCTCGCAAAGCGGCAGCAATGCTTCAGGCTCTTCGGTAGAGGCACTTACCCCCGAGCAAGCCGCCGCAATTCAGGTAGACGTAAGTCTGACTATTGACGGTGAAAAAATAGATACCACAGATCTTGTTATGTGTACAATAAACGGTCAGGAAGTGCCGTTTGAAGAATTCAGATATTACTGGATGACCTGCTGTGACAGCTATTCCGCTGCAGGTATGGATCTTAATGACCCCAGTACTCTGCAAGCTATAAAAAATGCAGTTGAGCAGCAGTTGCTTGACACTTATGGGATAATTTCCATGGGACTCGAATACGGCGTAACTTATGGTGATGAACAGAAAGAAGCTGCTGAAACCAGCTATAATGACATGATAAGCAGCTTTGAATCTGCGGACTCGTACAAAGAGGCTCTTATAGCCGAGCACATGACCGACAAAATGGTAAGAGATTACTATTACAACTCCATGTGCTACAGCCTTGCAGGAAACACAATGCTTTCTGAAACAAGCCCGTTTGCCAAAACCAAAGATGATTTTCTTAAAGCAGTAGATGACGGCGAATTTTGCCGCACTCTGAATTTGCTTGTCCCCTACTCCTGCGGCGCAGAGCTTTCAGACGAGGACAAAGAGGCATGGGACGAGCTTACCGTTTCGGAAAAGAGCAGCAAGTATGATGCGGCTTACAACAAACTTTCCGATGACGAGAAAAAAGCTGCTCAGGAAAAGGCAAAGAAGCTCGCCGATGAAGTTCTTGAAAAGGTAAAGGCAGGCGAAGATTTCTATAAGCTTATAGCCGAATACAACCTTGACCCCGGCATGGCGCTTACCGACAGCGACGATATAACTAGCATTACAGGCTACTATATAACAAAAGACTACAGCTTCGTGCAGGAATATATAGACGGCGCGTTCGCTCTTAAAGAGGGCGAGACCAGCGACCTTGTGGAAACAAGCTACGGCTACCACATAATCAAACGCCTGCCGCTTGACATGGACTATATAAACGAAAACGTTGACAGCATGACAAGCGAATACAGCCAGACTTACATCTACAAAGCCTGCAATGATTACCTTGCTAATGCCAAGATAGAATACAACGAGTATTACGACAAACTTA
>CANRDG010000190.1 GCA_947629275.1 uncultured Clostridia bacterium
ATTTTTCGGGAACGTATTCCAAAATATCGCCGGGCTGGCAGTCAAGCGCTTTGCAGATAGCGTCTAGCGTGGAAAAACGCACCGCGCTTATTTTGCCAGTTTTGATCTTTGAAAGGTTTACGTTGCTTACGCCGACCTTTTCACTAAGCTCATTAAGGCTCATTTTTCTGTCAGCCATAACGCGGTCAAGTCTTAAAATTATTGCCATTATTCTCACCTGTCAAAGAGTTTCGTCAGACTGTTTTTGCAGCTGCGCTCCGTATCTGAAAAGGTATGCAAAAAACAGTATCACGCACACTATTATCAGCACCGCAGCGGTGTTTATCCCTGTAGCTGGCAGCACAGAGATAACTGCAAACGGTATAAGAGATATCGCAAAGTGTTTCATTGCCTTGGTAACGCTGTCTTCAAACGGCGATTCGCAGCTTTTCAAAGCTTTTGCAAGTTTGCCGCCAAAGACAAGGGCTACAAATGCCGCTATGCCTGCCAGTGCCGCGTATGCCATAGCCAGCGTTACGGCCAGCTTTACTTCTTTAGTTGTAATGCCGTGCGCAGAGGCGTTTATAACATATTTGAAAGTGCCGTCTCCCACGGAAATTTTATCGTGTGTGAAACTAAATCTCAGCCCCATTACCCCTATGCTCACCCTGTCGGTGTCAACCAGGTTCTCGGCAAAAATGTCAAATATCGTGCCTTTCTCCGAGCTGTTCACGGTAATTTCGGCGTTCGCGCCGCCGCCTGCCGTAATATAGTCTTTGGGCATAAACTGACACAATATGCCTGCTGCCACGGCGCACACTATGCCTATTATTATGATGACTTTGGCGATGTTGATGACGATGTTGGCGATCTTGCCGAGGGTGTTTATTTTTCTTACGTTTTCGTTTCTTTCGTATGTTTCCATATAAATTCTCCTTAAAAGTTTTCGTGTTTAACGCACAGGCTTGCTTTGTATGTTTATATTTTAACACGGAAATTATCTTTTGTCAATGAATTTTTAATGATAAACGATAAATTTTTAATGTTTAGACAAATCAGAGCGCGTGCAGGCGAGAAAAGTTGTATAAGTTGTCGCAAAGTTTTTTGAAAATTTGCTTGACACGGCAATGTTATTGTGATATAATAAACATACTGACCTTGAAAAAGCACATCGCGGGATGGAGCAGTTGGTAGCTCGTCGGGCTCATAACCCGAAGGTCGGAGGTTCAAGTCCTCCTCCCGCAACCAGCAGCGTGACGCTGCACCCAATTTCGGGACACAGAGCGATGTGTCCCGTTTTTGTTCCCGTGAATAGAATTTTGTGTGTCAAGGGCTCATTTAATAGTGAATGGGAAGAAGCCTCTCGAGGCTTCTTCTGCACTTTACGGCTGAAAAGCAGACGGTTAACGTGTACAGCATTTACGCGCAAAGTTGTGATAGTAAAGAAAAAATCCCGTCATACCGCAAGATATGCGCCGCCGACCGTTTTGGGCGGCGAGGGATTTTTTCGGCACTTGACCTGCTGCGAAGCAGGAGGTCAACGTGTGGCTCCGCAGGCTGCGCGTAAGAGCGAAAAATATCGTCTCTAGTGGTAAACCTAAGGCACGACCATTTCACACTAGGGTAGAAAAAAGCATTTCTAACATCTAACTTCTCACCTCTAATAGCTGACGTTGCAAAACGCAAAGTGTGCAAAACAGAGCCTTGATTTTTGTGCGGTATAACCAAAAATTACAGTGGGCAAAGTCAAATTACCTGATTTGTATTGACTTTTTGAGCCGTTCAAGATATAATAAAATAGTAAATATGCTTTTGAAAGGACAGATGCGGTCATGCGTAAAATGTTCAAAAATAAAAAGAACGACAAAAACGCACTGAGCAAGGGCTTTACCCTTGTGGAGCTTATCGTTGTTCTTGCTATAATCGGTATTCTTGCGGCAATTATCGTACCATCAATGATCGGCTATGTTACCCAGGCAAGACTGGACACGGCTAATTCCTCGGCTAAAACTGCTTACAATGCGCTGAACAGCTATTGTCAGCAGTGCATAAACGGCGGCATAAAACTGCCGCAGGGAGATTATTCGAGAAGCGGCGGAAATTATATGAATCCGGTTGCAAAGCCGCCCGAAAACGGCAATCTAACACCTGCGGTTCCCGAAAAAGACAGCGACGTATACACAATAGGCAGTGCCATGAGTTATGTTGAAAATGCGATAGCTATAAATTTGGGACGTGATTTTATCGGAAGTGTATATGCATTTTCAATAAACGACTATGGTTTCCCAAACGGGCTGATATGGGCTGAATCTGCAAGCTCACGATATGTCGGCGGATATCCGAACATCGCAGAAAAAATCAACTGGACACTGGACGACGCGAAGAAGACATAAAATAATACAAAAGTAATAAAAAGCAGCTTACCTTTCGGCAGGCTGCTTTTATTATGCCTATTCTTCCACGGCTGCCACTGTTTCAGCTGTCGCTGCGGCAGAGCCATTTTGCTGTTTCAGCAGGTCGCGTATCTCTTCGAGCAATACAACGTCGTCAGGCTTGGGAGCCGGTTCTTCGGAAGCGGGTTCTTCCGCTTTCTTACCAAGGCTCATGAGTTTGTTTATGCTCCTCATAAGAATGAAGATTATGAACGCCATGATAAGGAAGTTGATTATAGCGGTGATGAAGTCGCCATAGTTGAGCGACATACTCTGAATTTCTTCAAGGGTCATGCCGTCGTAGTTTACCCACGGCAGACGAACCGAGCCTGCGACCTCAGCGCCGCCGATAGACGAGATCAGCGGATTGATGAAATCTGCTGTCAGAGCGGTAACTATGCCCTGAAATGCACCGCCGATGATAACGCCGACTGCCAGGTCCATGACGTTTCCGCGCGAGATAAACGCCTTAAATTCGCTGAAAAATCCTCCTGTTTTTTTAAGAGCGGCAGCTCCGCCTTCTTTTAATGATTTTGCACCCATAGTATGTATACCTCCAAAAAATATTTCTAATAATACTATATCAGAAATTTTACTGAAAATCAACACTTTTCGAAGCTTTTCCAAAATTTTTTAATAGTCGCGAACAGATAATTATGAATTTTTTGTAAACAAAGCGCCGCCGCGCTTGCATTTGAGGCAAAATACTGATATAATAATCTAGTGGCGTTGAGAATAGATACTGGGATATAGCCAAGCGGTAAGGCAACGGACTTTGACTCCGTCATTCCGATGGTTCGAATCCATCTATCCCAACCAACGGCTATGCCGTATACACGCATTTGCAATTTTGGGGTGTCGCCAAGCGGTAAGGCAACGGACTCTGACTCCGTCATTCCGAAAGTTCGAATCTTTCCACCCCAGCCA
>CANRDG010000191.1 GCA_947629275.1 uncultured Clostridia bacterium
GAAAAACAAAGCAAAGCCCACTTACCGCATACGGCAAACTGCATGAAAAATGGAAGCCGCTGGGCATACTTTCCTGCGTTGTGCCTGCGATAATCCTGCCTTACTACTGCGCGATAGGCGGCTGGGTGTTCAAATATCTCTTAGTGTTTATAATGGGCGACGGCGCGGCTGCCGCAGGGGACGATTATTTCAGCTCGTTCATATCGGGCACGGCTCAACCGATAATAATGATGTTGGTATTCCTGGGTGCAACGGCTTTCATAGTTTTCCGCGGCGTAAATAAGGGCATTGAAAGCACTTCAAAAATACTTATGCCTATACTTTTTGTGCTGATAATAATTATCTCGATATTCTCGCTGACTATAACGCACACTGACGATGCAGGCGTTACAAGAACGGGTATGCAGGGGCTGGGAAAGCTTGTGATACCCGACTTTGCGAATATTACGTTTGAAAGCTTTGTGACAACTCTGCTCGATGCCATGGGACAGCTGTTTTTCAGTCTGAGCGTTGCCATGGGTATCATGATAACATACGGCTCTTACGTTCACGACGATGCAAACTTAAAGACCTCTATTAACAGAATAGAGATATTTGATACCATGGTAGCGATACTGGCAGGCGTTATGATAATTCCTGCCGTGTATGCATTCGACGGCAAAGAGGGCATGGCTGCCTCGGGGCCGGGGCTGCTGTTTGTTACTATGCCTAAGGTGTTTACAGCTATGGGCGGCATAGGCAGATTTGTAGGTATACTGTTTTTTGCAATGGTGCTGTTCGCCGCGTTGACAAGCTCTGTTTCAATAATGGAAGCGGTGGTTTCCAGCTTTATGGACGGCTTTAAAGTTTCCAGAAACAAAGCGACCGCTATAGAGACAGTGATATGCCTTATAGCGGCGCTGGTGGTGTGCTTGGGTTACAATGTATTTTACTTTGAGGCAAAGCTGCCAAACGGCTCAGTGGCGCAGGTGCTTGATATAATGGACTACGTTAGCAACAACCTGCTCATGCCGATAGTGGCGATACTAACCTGCATACTTATAGGCTGGGTCGTAAAGCCTAAAACGGTCATAGAAGAAGTTGAAAGAACAGGCTGCAAAATGAGCAGGAAAATGCTCTATACCGTGATGATAAAATTTATCGCGCCGATAATGCTCGCCGTTCTGTTCCTCAAATCGGTGGGACTTTTCTAGAATTTGGGCAGGCGGTCAAGTGTTATAGCGTTTTCGCATGAGTACGCTCTTTTCAGCTCTTCAAATGAGGTAAATTCTTCGCTGAGGCAGTAACGCTTCGACCATGTCATGAACCAGCTCCAGTCAAGGCGCTGTTCTGTAACCGCGTAAACATCGGGTATAGTGCCTATCTCTGCAAGTGCGCACGGCTTGTTTGCCGCGGTGACTTGTTTAAGCTCGCTGAGCTCTTTTTCGTGCGCGGTGTGCATATGCGCCTCGGGGTAGAGGTCGCGCGAGAGTATGTCAACAACATCATCGCCGGGGTAACATTCCTTTTTCGGCGAGTTGAATACCCACAGCAAATTGTCAAGATGAAAATGCTCCGTGTATCGCTCAAACATTATGCGGTACAACTTTTGCACAATGCTCTTGTCGCAGTTGCCCCACCAGAACCAGCCGCCCTCGTTTTCGTGGAACGGTCTCCAAAGTATTGGTATGTGCGTATCGCAAAACGGTCGCAAAAGCCCTGCCATGTAGTCCATGTCGGAGAGAAAAGCTGCGTTTTCGGGAGTGCCGTCCTCGGCGGCTCTCTCTGCGCTGAAATCGGTGTTGCAGGTAAAGAACGATTTGTCGTTTCCACCAAGCGGCGAGAACCAGTGCCATGTCATAGTTACCAATCCGCCCTGATTTGCCCAATCCCAAGCCTTTTGCAAAGTTCCTGCGGCGGCATTTACCTCATCAAGACATTCTGCGCCTGCGGTATCATAGCGAATGTTGGGCGAGTACGCTAACAGTTCAAAACCGCACAGCCCAGGCAGATGACCTGTAGCTTTGTGTATGCAGTGAAGTTCCTCCTGCGTCATTGTCTGCGTGTGCTGACCGAGTATTATCTTTTTGCCGCGGTTTTCGTTTATGTATTCAAGCAGCCGCGCGGCGGAGGGCTGTATTTTTTTGTTGACGGCGTCCATAAAAATGCTCCCTTTCGGTGTATTTTATATATTGTAACATATCACAGATAAAAAGTCTATAATACGGAGAAAAAATGTTTAAAGAATATGCGCGCAGGGCTAAAGAGCTTCTTGCGCTTGAATACGGCTGTAATCCAGCCGATTTTGACAGCCAGGAAAATATTATTACTATATCGCAGCTCCATGAGGGCAGGCGAGTATACAGCAGCGAGAAATACTTTTTTCATATGGCAACTTTCGGAAACGGCTGCGTGATAACCGCCGACGAGAAAATGCACGGCTTCCTTAGTGAATATTTAAAAGGCAAAAGCGGTCACTGGCTGTTTGAGCTGCCTAACCTCTTGCCGATAGAAAAGCAGCTGAACGAGTTTGGGTACACGCTCTCGCAGACTTTTCATATGTATCTGCCCTGCAAAGACGTTCAGCCCGAGAAAGACTTGCCTGTAAAGTGGTTTTATGACAGCGATATAATGCGGTTTTACAAAGATAAGCGTTTCCCGAACGCCATATGCGAAAGCTATAACAAAGACCGCCCCGACAGGATAGTGGTGTGCGCCTATGACGGAGAAAACATCATGGGAATGGCAGGCTGCTCGGAGGATACGGCGCACTGGCAGCAGATAGGTATAGACGTTATAGAAAAATACCGATCGCAGGGCGTGGGAAAATACCTTGTCACGATACTTAAAAACGAGATAATCCGCCGAGGCGATATACCGTTTTACGGCACAGCGGTTGCAAACTACCATTCGCAAAGTATAGCGCTTTCCTGCGGTTTCAAACCTGCTTGGATAGAAATAGATGCCAAAAAGATCAAAGAATAACTTGATATATGCCCTTGACAACAGCGACGAAAAATTGTATAATTTAATCGGTAGGTGTCTCACTCAGACGATACCGCAGAAGGAGAAAGCCAGATGAGTGAAAACGGCAAGACCGCAAAGGTCGATCTCAAACACAGAAAACTCAGGGAAAAGAATATTATTGCCACCATTATTATAATGGTGCTTGTTTGCGTACTCTCGGTAGCCGCTTATATACGTATTTATAATGTTACCGAGGATCGCTGCCTTGACCGTATGGAAGAAGCCACTAAAACGGTCATGGACAACATAAGCAACAAACTGCAAAACGACAGCGTTCTGCTAAATGCCGTTGCCGATATAATAGCCGAGCAGGCGGCAGACGACGAG
>CANRDG010000192.1 GCA_947629275.1 uncultured Clostridia bacterium
CGTCATCTACTATTCCAATACTGATATTAGTCATATATGACCTCCTGATTAAAATAAATTTCCAAGCCAAATCCATCTCCTGCGCGATTTTCTTTAGCACCCTTAAAAATACATTCTTTACTTTCATCTCGTTGCAAACAATACTGTTGTATTGCATAAGCGGCTTCTATTATTTCTTTTTCAGTCATCTTTATCATTCCTCTCTATATAGCACCACGACTGTGGCGGTCGTGATAATCCAAATTTGCTCAAATCTTTGGGCTTATCATAAATTTTTAAGTTTGAAATATGCCAGCCATATCCATCATTAAACCGTAAATAGTCAAATATTTCAATGCCGTCCATACCAATTTGTTCAAATTCGCCATACGGTATATAGTGTTCGCCGTCATTATAGGGCTCGTAAGGATATAGCGTTATTCTATCGCAAATAAACTCACCTATGACTTTGCCCGATCTAAGAACAGAGCAGTACCAATTACTCCCGTCGGGAGTTTTGACAAACGCTGTACCGCCGCCATCATAGTGTGCTACATATCGCAGTACTTGTTTCGGTTTACAGCAGTATATGTAGCACTTAAACGGCGTTTCAAGCTTCGGGCGGTTTTTCCGCACCTCTATAGTCTTTTTACCGCTTGATATCAGATCGCACCATTTCGGTTTAACGCTCAAAATTACACTATTCATTTTTTACTCCTCATCGCCATTCATTATTTTAATAAAGTTGCTATATTTTGCAAAATCTATCACAACACTTTTACGTTTTTTGTGAAATCCCTCTTCCCCAACAACTACATGGTCTGAAAAAAGAGTTTTCAAATTACTTAGTTGTTCTGCATTGGCAGCAGTAGTATAAAAGAAAAATCTATTTTTATTTTTTGGATTTTCTGAAATTTTTTTAATGCATATCCAATATGCATTTTATAAATATCCGGTATATTGTCATCTCCTTCCAAAGAAAAATCGTAAAGAAAAATATTTTTCTGATCAGAAAACAACGGCTCCATGATTCTAAAAAAGCACAGCGGATCAATATGAAGAATTTCAACATTCAGTTGTTTGTAAAGGTCAACTATATTTTGATTTATTTTAAGATCTGTTTCATTATGTTGGTAATACAAAAACTTAATTATAGTGTCAGTATGTCCATTGTCTCTAAAATCAGAAATAAATTTCAATGGATACTTACAATTGTCTTCTAGAACGATTAAATTCATATGTTCTCCAATCTGTCGAATGATATATCGACACAGTATTTATAAAATAATACCATTATTAGTTCTTTCATTTTTTATTTTCCCTCATCTATCGTTTTACAAATAAATTTTGCTGCTATCAATTATGTTACTTGTCGTACAAGTGGTTTTATTTTTCGGTTATATTAAATATTCTTTCTAAAACACAGCTGAATTTCATCTGTTTAATGCCCAAATAGGGAAAAATAATATTGTAAACGAGAATATTTATGTCTGCAAATAAGCAAATGACAATATGCAACGGAAACACGAAACATAATCCTATAAAGCCAACTATTCCATAAGCAAGAGTAATTACATTGTGCAGCAATTTGCGTTTGTCTGACCTGCTTACATATATCCACATTATTCTATCTACAACGTAACATAAATTATAGAGAATAATAACAAGCAAAAGAATTCCGTGAATTGTTCCAAGAACATATTTACCTATATCATTCATATTTGTTCACTCCTTATATTTTTATAAGCAAATGAGTGTGCCACGTGGCACACTCACCTTAAAACATTTGAAAAACAAAGAGCGCCTGAAAAGGCGCTCTTGATAGTTATATATTTTTTCATCATAGCAATGGAAGCATTTTCTCAGCTGCTATATCAAGTAATCTGTTATTCCTATAATGCACAGCTCTTTTTGAGCGAACAGTATTCATAAAATATGTTTCATCAAACGAAATTTTTTGCTCAAACACAGTTTTTCCATTGTCAGCATCGTCAACGCAAAACATCATTGTTTCGATCAATTGTTCGCCGCAAACAGCGTTTTGTTGATGGTCGCTAAATCGAAATAGCAAATTCAAATAACAGCCATAACTGTTTCTGAGAATGGCATATTGAGAATTTATATTCGTTTTTTCAAATTTAACATTTTTGAGCTTTGCTAATGCATTATATATTTCGCTGTCGATTTCAAATTGTTGTCCAAAGCATCTCATATGTTGCATTCCTCTATAAGCAAAAATATATGGCAAATTTACTTCTGATAGCCACGGATATAAGTACACTCGATTTATAATGTATGATTGCAATGCGTTTGCCCAAAAATTATCTGAACACTTAATATGCAGTGTGTTCTGAATGACATATACGACCTTGTCAAACTGCGATCGCATCAGATCATAAAGTTCTATTACACTTTGGTCGACTTCTTGTAACAATTCTTCATCGTTTGGCTTTTGATATTCTTTATGACTTGCAAAAGGACAATATTTATATCTTTGAGCATTCCACTGAGGCAAACCGGCTATGTTTTTTCCTGTGTGTTTACCATGTGGCGATACTTTTATCTCATGAGATAACCCGATAAGCTGAATTGGATTTAAACACGAAGGACATATTGCATACTGAGATAGCTTTCCTTGGCTGTTCCGTTGTTCAAACGGCAATTTCCTTTGAGTGACATTATCAAATATTTTGTTGTCTATTTTATAACGAGCCGCGTTTCTTGTAGCTTGTATCTTAAAATATTTCATTTTACTCTCTCTTTCGTGGAAAATTATCATCAAAATAAAAATTGCGTTCATCTTCCGAATAAGAAGAATAGTTTGCCCGATCAACATCGGTAAGCCAACTAAGTGGCAGCTTGGGCAATTCACCGCACTGAACCGCAAAGATCAAACATTCTATAACCGTTGATAATCCCATAGAAAACTCATGATTATTATCTTTTAGATGAAAGATAACCGTTTCGGGACAGTTGTTACATACAATTTCCTCGCTGCTTTCAAGAACGACTTTCTTATCGTTCATTTCGTTGTGATCATAAATGTTCATAATATCTTCCTTTCTGAATTATAACATACAATATTATTGTTGTCAATTCCAAGGGCTTAATTATTCCTTGTATTCTTATAAGCAAATCAGTGTGCCACGTGGCACATATTCAGATACGCTTCAGCGCTGATTTCCGCCGTTCGGTATAAACTTTGTTGTTGTATACAGTCAGTGCATCGAGCACGACCTTGCTGTCTATCTGTTTCAGCCACTCTGAAATGTCGTTTGAATTATCCAGTTTGGCAAGCAGCATCTCCTTTGGCAGGCAGCAAAGCATTTCTATAAGGTATTTATC
>CANRDG010000193.1 GCA_947629275.1 uncultured Clostridia bacterium
CCCGAAATAATGCCCGACCTTGCAAAGCAGGCAGGCGCGGCAGTCGTAGGTACGGGCAGAAGCGATTTTCCCAACCAGATAAACAACGTTCTGGCGTTCCCCGGAATTTTCCGCGGTGCGCTCGATGTAAGAGCTTCGGACATAAACGATGCAATGAAAGTCGCCGCCGCAAAGGCTATTGCATCTTTCGTTACCGACGACAAACTCTCCGCCGACTATATAATACCCTCCGCACTTGACAGAAACGTGGCTAAAGCTGTTGCAGAGGCTGTGGCGCAGGCGGCTGGGGAAAGCGGCGTTGCAAGAATATAAGGTGCTGCTATGATAGAGTGGAAGAATATTTTAAATACGCTTATAGAATGGGCTACCGGCACGGGCGTTAAGATACTTGTCGCGGTGGTGCTGCTGTATTTTTCTTTCAAACTTATAAACGCTCTGGCGCGCAAGATAGACAAGAAAAGCAGCCACAACCGCAAGATAGACAAAACGCTGCTGAATACCTTTCTGTATCTCGGCAAGATACTGGCAAAGGGTCTTGTGGTGGTGTGCCTTGTAGGCTATCTCGGTATAGATACCAGCGGACTTACCGCCTTGGTAACATCTCTCGGCGTGTGCGTGGGCCTTGCAGTCAACGGCACGCTGTCAAACCTCGCTGGCGGCGCGCTTTTGCTGATAACACGCCCTTTCAAAATAGATGACTATATAGAGGTCGCAGGCTATGCAGGCATGGTCGAGGATATACGCATAGTTTCAACAAAGCTAGTAACGCCCGACAACAAGGTGGTCTACATACCCAACAGCACGGTGTCAACCTCGGGTATAGTCAACTATTCAGAAAAACCGATACGCCGTGTTGACCTTGTTTTCTCAATAGCGTATTCAGATGATTTCAAAAGGGCAGAGAACATTATATCAAGCATACTTGAAACGCATGAAAATGTTCTTGACGATCCCAAGCCTACTGTAAGGATAATATCACACAGCGAGAGCAGTATAGACATCTGCTGCCGCCCGTGGGTCAAAAAAGACGACTACTGGGACGTTTATTTTGATATTACAGAACGCGTAAAACAGCGCTTTGACGAGAGCGGCATAGAGATACCGTTCAGGCAGGTAGATGTTCATATGAAAAATGAAATGACAAGCGAGAAACAGAGAGAATTAAAGAAAAACAGAGAGATTTCAAGCGTTTGAGAGATATAAATTAAAAATTCGGCAAAATGCATATTGACAAATCATAAAAAGGCATATATAATAGGTAATGTTGCTTCGCGCGCCTGACTGTATGCTGACGGTAGGCGTAACGAGAAAAATTCAAAACGGAGGAAAAACTATATGTCAACTTATATGCCTAAGACAAGCGACATCAAACGCACATGGTATATCATCGACGCTGACGGAGTGCCCCTCGGCAGAGTGGCTGCAAAGGCTGCATCTATCCTCAGAGGAAAGAACAAGCCCACATATGCTCCCCATGCGGACTGCGGTGATTACGTTATCATCATCAATACTGACAAGGCAGTTCTGACCGGCAAGAAGCTGGAAAAGAAAGCCTACAGATGGCACACCGGCTGGATAGGCGGTCTGAAAGAGATCAAGTATTCCAAGCTGATGGCGGAGAGATCCGACAAGGCTATGACTCTTGCCGTAACAGGTATGCTCCCCAACAACACGCTCGGTCGTAAGGCCGCAACACGCCTTAGGGTATTCAAGGGCGCCGAACACAATCAGGCTTCAAGAAACCCCGTTAAGTGCGAACTGTAAGAAAGGAGCTGTAAAATATGTACGAACCTAAGACACCTTTTTATTACGGCACAGGAAGAAGAAAACATTCCGTAGCAAGAGTAAGACTTTATCCCGGTTCTGGTAACATTACTATAAACGGCAGAGGAATTGATGAGTATTTCGGACTTGAAACTCTCAAGCTGATAGTTCGTCAGCCGCTCAGCCTTACAAACAATCTTGAAAACCTCGATGTTGTTTGTACCGTTACCGGCGGCGGAGTTACAGGTCAGGCAGGAGCTATAAGACACGGTATAGCAAGAGCGCTGCTCCAGTTCAATGCAGAGCTTCGCCCCGAGCTTAAGAAAGCAGGCTACCTCACTCGTGATCCTAGAATGAAGGAAAGAAAGAAGTACGGTCTGAAAGCCGCACGTCGCGCTCCGCAGTTCTCAAAGAGATAAGTTTTTTATACAAACGCAAATATGCCCCGAAGTTTTTTCTTCGGGGCTTTTGTTATGTATGAAACTGTTGACAGCTTAAATAGCGTATGATATAATTAAACAGGCAATACCGTTCGGCGATAATTACGGGCAAAAAACAGTTACAGCGAAAAAGGAGAACATTATGGCAACGACAAAAGCCGACAGAAATAAAACAATAGATACCACGCTCAGTGACGGGAAGATCTATTTTGACCGCTGTATCACAGTTAAGCAAAAACAGAAAGATCTGAGCGGCGTGTTGGACAAGACCATTATCGGCAATATGCTCGATGTCTGTCCGCTGCTGCCCGAAAAAAGTATAGACCTTATCATCGCAGATCCGCCGTATAATCTCACAAAGTCGTTTAACGGAACGACTTTTGCCAAAAAGAAAGATGCCGATTATGAAGAATATACTCGTCAATGGTTAGCATATGTCAAACCGTTGTTAAAGAGCAGCGGTTCAATTTATGTCTGCTGCGACTGGGAAAGCAGCCTTATAATCGGCAGGGTGCTGGGCGAGCTTTTCTATATCAGGAATCGCATTACATGGCAGCGCGAAAAAGGGCGCGGTGCAAAGGCAAACTGGAAAAACGGCATGGAAGATATTTGGTTTGCAACAAACGGCAGCGATTACACATTTGATCTGAATGCTGTCAAGATACGAAAAAAGGTCATTGCCCCTTACCGTGTAGACGGAAAGCCGAAAGATTGGGCTGAGACCGAAAACGGCAATTACCGCGATACTTGCCCTTCAAACTTTTGGGACGATATCACCATTCCTTTTTGGTCTATGGCGGAAAACACCGCGCACCCAACTCAAAAACCGGAGAAGCTTATAGCCAAGATAATGCTTGCAAGTTCTTGCGAGGGAGATATTGTTTTTGATCCGTTTTTGGGTTCGGGAACAACGAGCGTTGTGGCAAAAAAGCTAAAGCGACGATACATCGGGACGGAGATAGAAGCGCGGTACTGTGTGTGGACGGAGCAGCGCCTTGAAATGGCAGAAAGCGATCCAAAGATACAGGGCTATGCTGATGGTGTTTTTTGGGAGCGCAATTCGCTGCATGAGCAAAAGTTAATTTCCGGATAAACAGAAAACGTTAACT
>CANRDG010000194.1 GCA_947629275.1 uncultured Clostridia bacterium
AGTGAGAAAATTAAGGAAATGCAGCTTCAGATAAAAGAGGCAGAGAGAACGGTCAGAAACCTGCCAAGCAAGCTGACTGAATATGATGACGTGATCGTCAAAAAGCTGATCGAGTGCGTGAAAGTAATTAGCAAGACAGAGATAACTGTTATCTTCAAAGGCGGGTATGAGGTGACGGCGGAGGTGGAAGAATAGCAAAACCGACGATCAAAAATACAGTGGCATTTTGCTCTGCAATTCTTTGAAAATATGATGTGATATTTTTTGATAGTAAAAAACTTCAAAAAAATTGAGCTTGGTATGAATTATCTTTTTTGTTAAATAGTCACATGAACACTTAACAAAAAAGATGTATGAGCGAAAAAAGTCCGAGTATTCGGTTTTTTTTGCTGACTGCTCACCCCAAAAAACAAGGTGTGATTCCAAGAATATATTTCCCCGTTTTCTGCTGTAAAGCGGGAAACGAACCGATGCAAAAGGCATATTTCAGACAACTGAAACTGTTTAATACGTCAGAAAACCGATCAGACGAAGGTAAAAAACCTTCAGACGATCGGCTTTTTTATTTCCAAGCAAAAATTAAAACTTCGGATATTCAGTCGTTCAGCTTTTGGGCGTGCTTCTTTCCTAATATTATGACCGCCGCTCCATATGCGGCTGTTAAAACGCCCCCAATTATATAGCTCACTATCCACGGCAGATTGAATCCGATCTCGGCATTCAATATAAAGCTCGATATAACGAACATATAAAACATTCCGGGGATAAGCGACAAAAGAAACGGCTGCTTGTGCTTTATCATATAAATTGCGATCATGGCAAACGCAAATACTGCAATGGTCTGATTTGCCCATGCAAAATACCGCCAAAGTATATTGAAACCGTCGGAATTCATTTTTGAAAATACCAGCAGGGCGGCGACAACCAAAAATATCACAAGCGATACGAGCAGCCTGTTGCGCTTTTTAGACTGATCAATGTGCAGCGCATCTGAGGTCATAAGACGAAGCGACCTGAGCGCCGTGTCGCCCGATGTGATAGGCAGTATTATAACTCCGGCGATCGCGATTATCCCTCCTATAGAGCCCAGCAAATTAGTGGCGATGATGCCGACAACATTTGTAGCAGGCGTATCGGCATCTGCAAGACCGAGATTGATAACTCCCATTGTTGCAGCAGCCCAGATCATGGCTATAAATCCCTCGAGAAGCATCATGTTGTAGAATGTCATGCGACCCTCTTTTTCGTGTGTCATAGTGCGCGAGATAAGTGTCGACTGTGTGGAGTGAAAGCCCGAAACTATTCCGCAGGCAACGGTTACAAAGAATATCGGCATAAAATGAAGACCTTTAGGGTGTACGCCGTAAACGCCGACATTCCATATCTCGTCAAGAGGATAGCCGTTTACAAACAGACCTATAAATACGCCTATTGCTGACAAAATAAGAATACCGCCAAAGATAGGGTAAACTCTGCCTATTATCTTATCAACGGGGAAAAGTGTAGCGACAATATAATAAACAAAAATAGCGCCGTAGACTATCCATATTATAGGGCTTGAAATGCCGTTGTCTGCTTTTAATATCTGGGTAACGAACAGATCGCCGGGTGTGTATATGAAAACAGCGCCGACAAGCAGCATTAAAAGGCAGACGAAAACATTGTATATAAAATACATATGTTTGCCTATATACTTTCGTATAAGCGACGGCATCTGAGAACCGTCGTTCCTGAGCGAGATCATTCCGCACATATAGTCATGGAACGCACCGCCGATAACACAGCCTATCGGTATCGTAATAAATGCAACAGGCCCGAAAAGAATACCCTGTATCGGCCCGAGAATAGGGCCTGTCCCTGCAATATTCAAAAGCTGTATAAGGCTGTTTTTCCATTTGTTCATCGGAACGTAATCAACGCCGTCGTTCAGCCTTACAGCAGGAGTTTCTCTATCGTCGGGTCTGAATATCTTTTGGCAAACAGCACCATAAACCGTACCGCCGATAATAAGCAGCAGTAAGCCTATTATAAAAGTGATCATCTGCGCTCCTCCTTTATTTTTTGTCAGTATAGCCGACAACACGTTAAATATGCTGCTATGGGTTTGAGCAGTAAGTGTTTCGATAAATTTCGACAAAAAAATTATATCACAACGAATACCCAAAGTCAATATTTGATAGATAAAACCTACGAAAATCAATTTTTGTCAGGCAGCCGCAGCGGTATAACACTGCACAAAAAACGGGACACATCAAAGTGCCCCGATTATTTATGTATTTATGTGCTTTAATTAAGGCACATTGTGTATATATGCCACCTCGCCCGTTTTGCAGTCTACTAAACCAATTATAGACGGGTCGAGGTCAAAATAAAATGTCCAGAACGGAGTAAGCTCAAATACATCATACGAAACAGGCTGCATCCATGGAGCCATTTCTCTATGTGTCTGTTCGGTTTCCAACTTTGTATTAGCGCCTTCTTTTAAAGGCTCTGTCTGAGTACTGCCGACAAAATAGGGGTAGTATGAAAGCCCCATGCCTATTATCTCGTTATCCTGCAAATTAGGCGCTAACTTATCAGACAGCAATTTCGCAGCCTTGTCGGGCGCAACTATCTTGTCGTATTCCTCTATCGTTTTATAGTCCTTAAACTGTGAATGAATGTAAAAATCCTCAATAGTTTTGCCGTTTATTGTTGCAGCGTACTGAGAGAACAGCGTTTCATCAGATTTTTTAAATATACATTCCGACTCTGCTACACTGGATGTTGGATAATATACACATATCGGCAGCGATTTATAAATATTTGCCAGCTCGCTTCGCAGCAGCATATTGCCGTGTATGTCCTTTTGGGCGACTATAGCAAACTGCCCGATGCTTCCTTCGTGACCGACCATGCTCAATACATTGCCAAGATAGTTATCTACCTGCGAGGCATATTGCGATATGCTTATATCTTTTTCGTTAAGGCTGTAGGTCTCATCTTCATAATCAGACTTCAAAAAATATGCTTTTTGCATTATAATGTCATCTAATTCGCGGTTTTCCCAATCCTCAACATATGATATAGTTCCTGTATTGCCGACAGAAGCAAATGTGCCGGCTGTTGCAGAACCCTCTTCATCGCCCTGCATTTCATCGTAGTTCATACAGAAAGGGTAATGTATAGGATCATCGAGTTTCCGCTCGTCAGTGATATAGCTTGCATCAAACGTTTCCCCCACAAGAAATTT
>CANRDG010000195.1 GCA_947629275.1 uncultured Clostridia bacterium
AGCGACATTGTAGCCGAAATAAAGCGCTACCGCCTTTGCGGAATAATGCTGCTTCTGATAAATCAGGCTCTGGCAGGTGTGGTTATCCTGATAGTACACCGCGGCAACGGCTTTGTCTACCCCGGCGTGCTTATATACGCAATGGCGTTTTATTCGTTCTATATGGTGATAACGTCAGTCATAAATATAGTAAAATTCCGCAGGCACAAAAGCCCGCTGCTATCTGCCGCAAAGGCAATAAATCTGGTCTCCGCGCTGGTGTCTATACTTTCACTTACAACTGCCATGCTTACGCAGTTTGGCGGTAATGACAGCGCAGACTTCAACAAAGCAATGACAAGAGCGGTCGGCGGCGGAGTGTGCACCATAGTTATTTTAATGGCAGTATTTATGATAGTCCGCGCGAACGTTATGATGAAAAGTATTAAAAAGCAAGAAGAATAAGTTCTTTTTTATTTTTGCGCTTTCGCGCAGCGCAGGAGCGCACACGTTGCCAGACTGTGAACAGTCTGGCAACGTGCCAAAGAACCCTCTGCGAGGCTTCTTCCATGCTTAAAAACAAAGTGCATATCTAAAAAGCCCCACTTGGTTTTGGGTTTCTTCTCATTTTGAGTGTGCCATACGTTTGCGCATTTTACTTGTTATGGATTTTTTATATTATACGGCGTTCCATTATGGAACGCGGAAAGAGAGCTAAGGTTTTTTCAAAGGAGAGGCTCTCTCTTGCAGAGCCTCTCCTCTGCTAGAACAGTCCACAGGACTGTTCTAGCATTCACCTCTTGCAGAGCGCACGCTGTGCCTTTGTGGGGCTCTGCCCCACACCCCGTGACCCTTTTGAAAAAGGGTCAATCGAAAACTTTCGGTTTCTTGACAGGAACTTAAAGTTTTGCGTAAAGCCATAAGAATAATATACAAAAAATAAGCATACCATAAAGCAGAGAATTTTTTAAGGAGCTTTACGGTATGCGTTTTGTTGATAAGATAAAGTACGCCGCTGTGGCATTGTTGGCTTCGGGCGGCACCCTCGCTCTGTCAGCCCTTGCAACTATGAACAGCGGCAAGGTCTACGAGCAGATAAAAAAGCCGTTTTTCGCGCCATCGGGAAATATCTTCCCTATCGTCTGGGGAATACTTTTCCTGCTTATGGCGGTGTCTTCCTACATCGTTTTAAAGGGCGGCGCACCCAACCGCAAAAAGGCGCTGCTCACCTATTTTGCACATCTGCCCGTAAACTTTTTGTGGGGCGTGATATTTTTCGATATGCAGAATTTTGCTCTATCGTTTTTGTGGATATTGCTCTTGCTTGCGTGGGTGATATGCTTTGCGCGTGAGTTTTACAAAGCCGACAAGCTTGCGGGTCTTTTGCAGATACCTTATGCGCTGTGGGTAGCGTTCGCAGCCGTTCTGAATGCCGCCGTGTGGATATTAAACCGCTAGTTTTTCATCAATAAGCTTGCAAAGCCTTTCGGCAGTGTCGTCAACGGACGAAAAATCCATAGCCGCAATGTAATACTTTTCTATCTCGTCATGAACTTTTTTAGCCTCAGTAAGCGTCTGCGCAGTTTCTTCAAGGAGCTTCGCGCAGGCGTTTTTGTTCATTTTAAGGCGCGCTTTTTTAAGAGCCATCTCTTTTTTATTGTAAAATCTCATAACGTTTATCTTCGCGGCATTTTCATTTTCGTAACCGTTCATCGGCGAGGAGAGCGCGAACGCCATGCCAAGCTCTTTTATAATTACAAATTCGTAAACGCTCTGTGTGAACATATTGCTCTTGCTTATCGTTACGTCGTATCCCCTGCGCATAGCCTCGTCGGCGATCTTCTTTAGGAATATATCGCCTGCCGCGTAGTAATCGTCTTTCACCGTGAATATCTTTTCTATGCCGTCAAGCGTGGCGGTCTGCGTCATGTATCCTTTCGGAGATACGGCAGAAAGCAGCGAAAACTCAGCCTTTCCGCGTGCAGAGCATTTTTTCTGAAAAAGCTTTGCAGCGGTCTTTTCCGCAAACGCTTCTATCCTGTCGGCAGCCGCATCGCCCTGCGCCGAAAAATATGTATCGTCAAAAAGCTTCGTCATTGCTGCCACATAGCTTTTCACGGTGTTCATGTAGCCGCGGTGTTTCAGCGTAACGCCGATAATGTCGCTCGTGTGCTCTCTCAGTACATCGCCGTCCCAGTGGTCGCCGAGGTTCACTATCACCTGCTTTACCGCAGGGAACTCAGGGTCAAACGTGTGCGGTGCTGTGCCGTCGACTACAAGCGCATTTGCTTTTTTTACATACACAGCATCTAAGCTGTCGGGGTCTGACGAGCAGCAGTAAGTTACTATGTCGCTTAATCCCTCAAACCTTGCCGCTATCTTCTTCATCAGCGAAGACTTTCCCGTTCCTGCGCCGCCTTTGAGTATGTAAGTGTACACGCCGTCAGAAGATATAAGTTTGTGAAAATCGCTGCGGAAGCCCTCCTCAGCCATTGAGCCTAAAAAATATTTTTCCATAAATATCCCCCTTTTTGATTTGCTCAGTCTATTTTATGAAAAAATATCGCCGACTGCCACTTTTACTTCTTCACAAAAAATACACATCGCTCGTCGCCGCTTATGTTTGATATTCTTACATCTTCGAGCATACACACACCCTCCCTCTGATACATACATTCTTCAAGGCAGCTTATCATAGTCATATATATCACCCTTTCAATATGTTATACTGCGGCGCTTTGCGGCTTTTATACATTCGCTGACAAAAAACACCTTCACGGCATAGAATAAAAAAGATATTCTCAAACGGAGGTGTGATATGTCTATAACAGAAATAATGCTCATGGCGCTTGCAAGCTGTTTTGACGCCATGTCGGTGTCGGTAAGCTACCGCATTTCGGGCATAGGTTTTCCGCTTAGGTGCGTAATGACCATGACCTTTATACACGGACTTGGCATGGCGTTCGCTCTTTTCCTTGCAGATGCCGTTCTGCCTTTCTCGCCGCAGACCTGCATAAAGCTTGGCGCAGTGCTTATACTTATGTTCGGCATAACCGGAATTTTAAAACCCATACTCTCGCGCATTGACCGCAAAAAGAACGGCAAATTAAGTCAAAGCTGCCGCGCTATGGCGCTTTTGATCGACGAGACCACAGCAGACGTTGATAATTCAAGATCTCTTTCTGTAAAAGAATGTATACCGCTTTCTCTCGCGGTCGCATCAGATGCCATGGCGGTGGGTATATGCACAGG
>CANRDG010000196.1 GCA_947629275.1 uncultured Clostridia bacterium
TCATCGGGAACGACTATGTAACCTATTCTCTCGCCCGGCAGCGAGAGCGATTTGCTGTACGAATAGCACACCAGCGTGTTTTTGTAATACTTAGTAACATACGGCACCACGGTCTCTTTATCGTAAACAAGCTCTCTGTAGGGCTCGTCGCTTATCAGGAAAAGCTCTTTGCCAAGCTGCCCGGATTTTCTGTTCATTATTTCCGCAATTGCTTTTATCGTCTCTTCCGAATACACAACTCCCGAGGGGTTATTAGGCGAGTTTATTATAACGCACTTTGTGTTTTCATTTATGGCTTCTTCAAACGCCTGCAAGTCGGGCTGAAAATCGGCTCTCGGCGGAACTATCTTAGCCTTGCCGCCCTGACCCTCAGCAAACACCACATATTCGGGGAAAAACGGCGCAAAGATTATAACTTCCTCGCCCTGCAAAAGCAGCGCCCTCAGCGATATACAAAGCGATGCAGCCGCGCCGCAGGTCATGTAGATGTTGTCGGCGTTTATGTTTGTGCCGTGCAGTTTGTTTATGTGGTCTGCAATAGTTTTTCTGACATCAGCGTCGCCCTGTGCCGAAGAATACCCATGCAGAATTATCGGGTCTTGCGTATCGAGCAGTTCTTTCACCGCTTCGTTTACCTCTTTTGGCGAGGGTATACTGGGGTTGCCAAGGCTGAAATCATACACCTTGTCGTCGCCCACTATCGCCTTTCTCATCTTGCCGTACTCAAACAGCTCTCTTATAACGCTGCGCTTTGTTCCCAGCGTTAGCATATCCTGTGGTAGCATACATCATCTCTCCGTTTCAATATATTTGATATTATTTTATCATTTTTATTGTCCGCTGTCAATCGCGGCTTTTTTAAGTTTCGCCTTTCCGAACGTTTTGTACTGCTCGTAAGCCTCGGCGCGTTCGTTTTCTTCGGGTGGAATTTTACCGTAAAACGCCTTTTCAAACGCGGCTGTAAGAGCCGAAATATCAACACCGTACTCACACAAAAGCGCGCAGACCTGCTCCGCTGTGTAAGCCGAAAGATCTGTATCGAGCTTGCGTGACACACGTTTTACCAGCCTTTTGTACAGCTTTCTTACTGCCTTTTCGCCGTCGACATGCGATATATACACCCTGAACGCGCACTCCGCTACAGGCCTTCTGAATATCAGTATCAAAAGCGCCGCAGCAGCTGCGATACCCAAAGCCATATAAAGCGTTCTGCCGCCGCCCAGCGCGCCTATGCCGCCGCTTTCGGGAATGATATTCATAAGCTGTTCAAACCCTGCAACAGTAGGCTCAAACACCACCCAGCCTACCGCAGGCAGATAAACTTCAACAAACGCATGACCATTGCTGTCGCGCACCAAGAGCCTGTTTTTATAGCTGCTTTGCATATTCTGACTGCCGCTCGGCGCAGAAATTTTTTCAAACGCTATATACCCTTCGCAGTAACGTGCTGTAAGCCCCACCGACCTAGCCATAAGCGTCATAGCCGTTGCAAAATCGGAGCATATCCCGGTCTTGCTTTCAAAAAGAAAATATTCAATGCTGTCGTCATCGGGAGAATATGAAAGGTCATATACAAACCCTGCCTGCGTAAAATACTTTTCCAGAGCCGCCGCCTTTTCATAGTCTGTGGTGCAGCCCTGCGTTATCTGCTGCGCAAGCTGCCTTATGCGGTCATCGTATTCGTCAAATTCGCCGCTGTCAAGTTCTGCGGCAATGCTCCTGTCGTTGTTTGCATACTGATAAAGCTGTCCGCTGAACCCTTTCTCGTCTATGCCTTCTCTGTACCACCGCATTACAGAGTTCCATTCTTCCGTTGTCATGCCAAGTTTTTCAGATAGCTGCCGCGCCGCTAAGTTGCTTTCATAGCTTGCCTCATACGCGCCTATGGACGCACGCCGTATCTCCCACTCGCCATTGCAGTAGTTGTTGGCTCTCTGTGGGTCGGGCAGGTCTATATAATTCCAGTTTGACTTAACACTCAGCGTAAGCTCGGGAAGCGAAAGGAATCTGAACATAAGGTCTGAAACGGTAAACACCGAAAGACTTTGCAAAGAATATTCCTTTTTGAAGTTTCCTATTATCTCCAACCGTTCTTTGTCGCCGCTTTGCTCACAGTAAGCCTTAAGTATCTCCAACTTGTTAAGTACCGACATACCGCTTATAGTTTCTTGCGGTTCAGACCACACATAATCGGCGTCGTCGTACTTTTCCTTTCCGAAGTGCCACTTGTTATCCTCAAAATAGCTGTATGACTGTGTTTTAAGATAGACGGTATCTTCATTTGCAGCGACAACAAACAGCTCGCGCCCCGTAGGGTACAAATCGTGTTCCCTCTCGGCGGTATCGGAAAGATCAATGTCGGTCGGCACCTGTACTTCGTTTCCGAAAAAGCCCAAGTTATTGAAAGCCTCCGAATCTTTTTCCTGCACGGATTCTATCTCGGGCTTCGGCATAAGAAACAGTATACCCACCACCGCCGCGCCGAACACAGCTATTGATACGGCATATGACCTGTCGGGAACTACCGCTATTTTGCTGTCTGCTGCAGTCTGTCTGTTATGCACCATTACCAAAAGGTACGAAAGCAGTATCGCAGCAAGATAGCCGTTTGGCATAACATCGAGCCTTTTGGCGTATATCGCAAACGGAAACAGCACCAAAAACAGCGTGAAAAGTCCTCTGTAACGTACCTGTGTAAAATAGTACAGAGCCGAGTAAAACAAAAAGCCTCCGCCGAAAACAAGCGCGTACAAATACATGGGCACATAGTCGGTAGCCAAATAAAACCACGAATTGAAATCTATACGGCTGGTGGTGTAACCTGCATACACCATATTGAAAGATGCATACACAGCCGCACAAAACATCAGCAGATACACACAGCCGCTCAAAAATTTATGCTTTCTGTGATACAAAAAATCAAGCAATGCAAACGAAACCAGACCCTCTGCGGCAGACAGCGCTGTAAGCGACGCTGCGCTCGACGATCGGTAGTCATATATGATAGACGACATTATTGCCACGCCGAGCAAAAGCGGCAGCAAAAATCGGCTGAGTTTGTCTTTCAGGCTTTTCATATCACATTCACTTTATCCTTGTAAGATCAATATCACTGTTTACGCTGTAGCAGCAGTCGGTGTCCATATCGTCGGCATACTGTGCTGCTCCTACTGTATAAACTTCGCACCCTGCCTGCCGCAGCTGCTCCACCCTTTGCG
>CANRDG010000197.1 GCA_947629275.1 uncultured Clostridia bacterium
CTTATGCGGCAAAAGGGCGTGTACTACCGCTTAGTAATGGCGCAGCGGCAGACCACCAAAATGCGCAGCGCATAACTACATAAAAACAAACGACGGACACAAGATCCGTCGTTTTTGTTATGCCCTATTCTTCTTTCAATACTTCTTTCGGCTCGTTTGAACCTATGATAGCCAGCGGCATTATCATTGAAAGCGCGAGGTAGAGTATTATTACCAAAGCGCATACCCCAAAGTGCCACCAACCGAACGAAATTACTGTTTCTTTAAAGAATGTCAGTTTGCCTACAATCAGCACCGCAGCCGCCAAAATGCTTGCTATGCCGCAGGTTATCGCGCTGTTTTTCAAACTGCGAAGCGCACACGTTCTCCACCTTGCACCGCAGATATAGAAAATAGCATAGTTTCGCAGTTGGCGTTTGGTATATATCGCGCTGATAGATACCGTTGAAATTATTGTAAGTATAAATATACAAACAGCTATCGGGAAAAGCGTGTACATCTGCTGATAGATATATTGCATACTGTTGTCGTAGACCTTTGTCAGCTCTGTTGCATCGAGATTCCAAGCGGCGGCTATTTTGTTTTTGACATCTGCAAAAGCTGCCTCGTCCATATCATCACAGAACACAAACACAGGTCCATATGCAGGGCCGTGACCGCCATAACAAGAGACAACATCTTCTTTTCTTGTAAGCAGCCAGTCAAGGTTTTCAAAGCTGTCTGAGAACACTTCATAAATATCTCTGTAACTTTTCGGTGTACCCACATTTATAAAGTACGATGCCACGCTTGCCTTATCTTTCAGCACGCCGATTATTTTATATCTGACTGTTATCGTTTCTTTTGGTTCGCCGTTTTCATCATACAGCATCACTATTTCATTTTCAAAGGTATCACCTGCTTTATATCTGCCCTCGCATGAAGTTACAACAGCGAATTTTCATATGTTTCATCGCAGTCTGAAAGCCATATGCCCTCTGCAAGCGGCGGCGAGTAAGCGTTTATATATTCATTGGAATATGCAATGCCGCGCAGCTCTGTATCGCCGTCATATGTATTGGTAAACTCGTTGTAAAGGCACTGCGTATCGCCAAGTATTTCGTTTAATTCATCGGGGTAAACGTTGGCGGTGGGCATCTGCACCATATAGCCTTTGCGCGATAGATACTGTTCAAAAGGCTCGAACTTTTCATATCTTGAAACTATTGCAGATACTATGATCACCATTATCACAAGCACGGCGGCAAGCTGTATTATTTCAAATATCTTCATTATGCTAAGTTTGTTTGTGCTGCGGTGCGCGCTTTTAAGCTCAACCAAGCTGTGGGAATTTACAAGCCTGTTTATCATGGCGCGCATTATAAGCGCCGATATTAAAATGTATATGCCAAACACTGCCGCATACAGCCAGAAACTGTAGCCCTCACTTATTTCGGGGAATATTTTTTCAAGCTGCGGCAGCAACAATTTATGGAATGCAAGCTGAGTAAGCGCAAACAGCGGTATGTTCACTGCCATACATTCTGCAAGGTACATAGCCGAGGCTTTGCGTTTGGTGCAGCCGCATATTCTCATTACTGCCAGATCGCCGCTGCGCTTTTCAAGTATGTAGCGGTAAAGTATAGCCATATTAACAGCTGCAAGAACGGATATAACGACCGCCAGCATAACTACGGTGTTGTAAAAATCAATATCGCGGCTGTCATCTAACATAACAGGCTCAATTACTATCATATCGCCGAAAGCCGCGGAAAGTTTATCTTTTATCTCGTCATACTGACTGCGCGTGCATGGGTGATCTTCAGAAAAATAAAATCCAAATGCTATAGGTCTGCCCTCATCATCAAGATGAAATGCATTTGCGCAGAGCATCGCATTTTCGGACAATGCGGTAATGGGTATTTGCAGCTGTACGCCCATGTCAACATCAGGCTCGGGCAGCACATATTTTATCTTAAATCTCTCGCCGCAAACAGCTATAGAATCTATATCATCTGTAAGAAATCTGTTTTCTACACTCACGGGGAGATCTTCACCGTCATCGGATCTCAGATCAATCATATAACCTGTAGGACGTTCATCGGGTTTCTTGCTGTAGTAAGTTTCCAAAACGGCGGCAGCTTTTTCGCCGCTGTCATACTCCTCGGCAGAAAAAGGCGAATTTTTGTATACATCTGTAATTTTGCCATCAACGTTTGAAAGAGAGTACGACAAGAACCATATAGCCGGCTGTGCATCATCAGAATACGCTTCAATAGTATTCTCTTGTTGCATCTCTTCAATATTTTTGGGTTCTTCCTGTATTCCCATATTGTCCCAGCGACTCAGCGGCGTCTCTACATAAAATTCTGCATGCAGCATAAGGTTCTCGGCGGTTTCTTCTGATAAAGACCGCAAAAAACCGACTATCATCTGCGGAGATATGTCAGTCACAATTTCATAGGAATAATACGTCTTGCCCTTGTGATCGAGCGACCAGAACTTATCCGAGTTATAATATGTATATACCGACTTTATGTCGCTGCTGCTTTCCGTTTTAGGTTGATACATCCTGTATATACCGCAGGAAAAGCATATAACAAGGCAGGAAACTATGATATTCAGCACCAAAAGCAGCGACAAAAGCCTTTGCCCCGTGAACATTTTCTTTACATTTTTAAGTATAGTTGTAAACATTTTATCACCCTTTGTGCATATCACGAGCGTGCAGATACAGCTCCCTATATACAATTATAGCAATAAAATTTGAATAGTCAACAGTTTTTCCTATATTGCCACAATTTTCAGCAAAATGCACTAGCATGGCATAATGTAGTTGTATAATGTGCAGTTATTGCTTTTTATTGTAAAACTGCGGTATAAATCCCGTATCCGATGCCGCCTTGCCCTGAATGTACCATTTAAAACCGTATTTTTCAGCCTCATCGAGCACCTTGTCGTATTCATATGTCGTCAGCCGCCTGTTTATTTCGGGGTGTTCGCAGCTTTTGAAAACAGGCACATACTGCCGCATTATCGAAAGAATAAGCTCGTCGGGCGCATATTTTTCACCAAGGTATTTCATTATTTCAATGCTGTCGTCTTTGTGGGAAGGCAGTACCAGATGCCGCACTATAACGCCCTTTTTCAGCGTTTCTCCGTCAAATATCGGCTTGCCCAACTGCTTTATCATAATGTCCACCGCGCGCGAGGCAGCTGCAAAATAGTCTTTCGC
>CANRDG010000198.1 GCA_947629275.1 uncultured Clostridia bacterium
TCAAACACTATTGAATACCCGATGTATCAGCCGAAAAACGGTTACGCGGAACAAGACCCCACCGACTGGGCGAACGCGATGATAAACACGATAAAGGCTGTTATGTCTCAAAGCGGTGTTGACAAGCACGACGTGAAGGGCATTGGCATTTCGGGTCAGATGCACGGGCTTGTTATGCTCGACAAAAACGGTGAGCCGCTTCGCCGCTCGATAATCTGGTGCGATCAGAGGACGGCGGCGCAGGTTGACAAAATGAATGATATTCTGGGCCGCGAAAAGCTTATTGAGATAACCGCCAACCCTGCTCTGACGGGCTGGACGGCGGCGAAAATTCTTTGGGTACGCGACAACGAGCCCGAAATTTACGAAAAATGCTGTCACATACTTTTGCCGAAAGACTATTTAAGATACGTACTTACAGGCGAATTTGCTACCGAGGTCTCTGACGCTTCGGGTATGCAGCTGCTTGACGTACCCAACCGCTGCTGGAGCGATGAGGTATGCTCGGCGCTTGGTATTGACAAGTCTTTACTTGCAAAGGTTTACGAATCCTGCGAGGTAACGGGAACGGTATCTGCAAAAATGGCTGAAATTACGGGGCTGGCAGAGGGTACTATTGTAGTAGGCGGTGCAGGCGACAACGCTGCTGCGGCTGTTGGCACGGGTGTTGTTGAAGACGGCAAGGCGTTCACTACGATAGGTACTTCGGGAGTTGTATTTGCACACACGAGCTCTATCTCTATAGACCCTAAGGGCAGGGTACACACCTGCTGCGCTGCTGTACCAAACAGCTGGCACGTTATGGGCGTTACGCAGGGTGCGGGACTTTCTCTGAAATGGTTCAGGGACAATTTCTGCTCCAGCGAGAAAGAGGTCGCAAAGCACTTGGAAGTTGATGAATACTACCTTATGGACAGAGAGGCAGCGACTGTGGAAGTTGGCTCGAACAGGCTGCTTTATCTGCCGTATCTTATGGGAGAGCGGACGCCTCACCTTGACCCTGATGCAAGGGGTGTATTCTTCGGGCTTTCGGCTATGCACACGAAGAAAGAGATGCTTCGCGCGGTTTTAGAGGGTGTTTCGTACTCGCTTCGCGACTGTGTGGAAGTATTCAGAGAGATGGACATAAAGGTTTCAGACATGATGGCTTGCGGCGGCGGCGGAACTTCTGCGCTGTGGCGCTCGATGCTGGCGGATCTTTACTGCTGTCCTGTCAAGACGGTGACTTCAAAGCAAGGCCCTGCTTTGGGTGTTGCGCTTCTTGCGGCGGTGGGAGCAGGCATATATTCGAGCGTTCCCGAGGCTTGCAGTGCGGTAATAAAGACCGACAAGATCCAGCAGCCGAACGAGGAAAACATAGCGGAGTATGAAAAGTACTATCAGCTTTACAGGGAAATTTACCCTGCGCTGAAAGACAGTTTTGCTAAACTTGCGGTGATGTAATATAAAACAGAAAAAGTGCCTGACGGAAAAGTCGGGCACTTTTGTTATACATAAAAATAAAGAAAGTTTTATTCGCCGAGGTCGGTTCGTTTATTCATAATAACTATAAATGCGGTGAGGGCGGCGACCACGAGGGCGACGTTGAATATAATTATTGCTGCGATATAGTTATTTTTGTGCATAGTATACCAGCCTGACATGACCTCGGAGGGGTAGAACGCCATTAAGAACTGTGCTTTTTCAAAGCCTGCTTCGGTAAAATTATCATAATAACCGTAAACAATTTTATCGAGTACGGAGCCGTACATATAGGTTATCATGAACGGCAGGCAGACTATGAGGTATCTGTTGCGGACGAATGATGCGAAGAAGAACGCGAGCAATGTTGACACTGCGCCTGCACAGAAGCCGCCGAGCAGAGTTTTAAGGGCGATAGATACACAAATTGAATTGGTGGGGATAGTTGCAAGACCCATATTGACGAGCTCCATATTGACGGGGTAGCTCTCGGGGAGGGGGAAGAAAAACGATGAAACGGCGCAGTACAAGCCGCAGCCGAGCGCGACTGCGAGACCGCCGCCGAGCATAGCGGACAGGAATTTTGAAAAGTAATAGCGGTATTTGCCTGTGCGGAAGATAGTCATTCTGATAAGACCTGAATTGCGTTCGGAGCAGAAATTGGGTATAAACGGGAACGCGGCTATCATTGGCAGAAACATTGGCAGGTAGCCTGTAGAAGCTGTGCTGAAAATGTGCGAGAGAGAATAGCTGCTCTCTTTTAGCATTTCGGCGCGGCTTTTATACAAAATGGCATCTAAGACCGTTACCGATATGCCTTTTTCCTCGTTATAATACGCAATGGCTGTAAAGCACAGCCCTGCGGTCAGCAGCACGCATATAAGAAAGCAATAGTTACCGACGGTCTTTTTGAGATCCTGTCTGAGGGTGGATAAAAATTTCATATGCTGCCTCCTTTATTCAGACGGTTATTTGCGAGAGTACCTCGCCGACTTTTTCGTGCAGCACGAGCGAACATTCGCTGTCCATGGGGGTGGGGTCGCGGTTGATAAGCACGAGGTCGTTTCCTCTAAAATATCTTACGAAGCCTGCGGCGGGGTAGACGGTGAGCGATGTGCCTGCGATTATAAGCGTTTCGCAGTTTGCAATAGCGGTGACAGAATTTTCAATAGTTTCGCCGTCGAGCTGCTCGCCGTAGAGGACGACGTCGGGTTTTATTATGCCGCCGCACTCGCACTTTGGCACGCCCTCGGAGTTTATTATTTCATCTAAAGAGTGGAACTTGCCGCATTTCATGCAGTAGTTGCGGTGGACGGAGCCGTGTAGCTCATAGACTGTTTTACTGCCTGCGGCTTGGTGCAGACCGTCGATATTCTGGGTGATTACGGCGCGAAGCTTGCCTTTGCTTTCAAGCTCGGCGAGTTTCAGGTGCGCTTTGTTGGGCTTTGCGGTGGTACATATCATTTTATCGCGGTAGAAGCGGAAGAAGTCCTCGGTATTTGACATAAAGTACCCGTGACTGAGCATGGTCTCGGGCGGCACGGAATACTTTTGGTTATACAGTCCGTCGGCGGAGCGGAAGTCGGGTATGCCGCTTTCGGTGGACACCCCTGCGCCGCCGAAGAACACTATATTTTTCG
>CANRDG010000199.1 GCA_947629275.1 uncultured Clostridia bacterium
ATGGCAGAAGTAATTCTGTATATGCTTGTCGGCAGCGGTATAGCGTATTTACTGTTTAAGTACGCGCTGTCGCACTGGTTCTTTGAAAGATTTCCGCTGGCGTCAGACGCGTTTACAAATACTGTGTATGCCAAAATGTTCGGTATGTACGCGGCGATAATGATAGTAGTGATGTTTGTCAACATTGTGTGTATAACGCGCCGTTCGGTGATCGATGAAAGGAGAGAAAGAAATTGAAAAACATAAAATACGGTGTGAAATTTTTCCGAAAGCACGCCTTTGCATATTTGCTTATGATATTGCAGCTTGCGTTTTTGATAATTGCTGAAAATACGCTTATCGCCAACCGCAACAGCCGCGATATTCTGTACTCTCCCTATGAAGATATTCTGCAAAAAGACGGTTTTTACTACTTCCAGTGCGACCGCTCAGGTATATTAGACGATGAGGGTTACCTGATAAAAAGCAGCGATGAACGCCTTGCGGAAATTGTCTCCTCTCTAAAAGGGAGTAATAAATTGTACTGTATGTATTATGCTGATATACCTCTCGAAAGCGGCGAAAATATCCGCGTAAACATTCTGGAAGACGAGATATATAACGAGCTTCGCCTGCCGCTGGAGAGCGGTAAAATACAAAAAGGCAAGTGCATAATAACGTCAAATGATCTAGGGTTAAAAGTGGGCGATACGCTTGCGCCTGCCGGTAAAGAAGTCGAAATATCGGGAGTTTTGACGGATAACACATACATACCGAACTACGGTAAAATAACCGAAAGCATGAGCGCCGACGACCTTTACAAGACCTATTCGAGCGCGGTGAAAAGCTATTCCGACGGTGTTAATTTTGCCGCCGAGGCTGTCGCGCCTAAGTCGCTTTTCAAAGAGCTGATAGATGCCGGCGACGTGAACATTTACCGCACCGACTATCTGCTCATAACGTTTGACGAAAAGATGTCTGCCGAGGATATCCAGTACAACAAAAAGGTGCTTGAAGAAAGCAACCAGAACGAAGCCGAGCCCGGCTGGGCAGTCAGCTTGGCGCAGATAAATGAAAAAAGCCGCGCTCTGCTTAATGAAGACTTTGACAAAATGCTGCCTATCGTTGTGTGCATCGTCGCTGTAATACTCATCGGCGTGGTCTGCTCCTCCGCGATAATAACCGCCAAACAACTGCGCAGGTTTGCGGTACTATACATAAACGGTGCAACGCCGTTTGACTGCGTGAAGATAAGCTGCGTGACGGCGTTTATATCTTCTGCAATAGCCACTGCCGCAGCCCTTATGCTTATGAAACTTGGTATAGCAGACTCCTTCGCCAACGAAACGGGCTTCACATGGGGACTCAACAACACCGTTGTTACAGTCTGCACAGTGGTGTTCGCAATAGCAGCGTTTGCTGTAATTCCTGCAATAGTCATCTCGCGCAAGAAGTTTGACAGAGGTTGATTTGAGTTTTAAGCAAAATAAAAAGACCCCATAGCAGGGTCTTTTTTTGCGGTGTTTTGCTAGTCTTTATCAGAACCGTTTTGCATATCGAGCAAGGCTGAAATACGCTCCTGTACGCGAAGCTTATTATCCCTGTTCAGCGCAGAGTACATCTCCACGATATGCGCTTCTTCTTTTGAAAGATCGCTTTTGGCTGCTCCTCTGCCAAGAATGTAGTCAACGCTGACTTCGCACACGTTGGCAAGGTCTATCAGATAGCTTATAGGCGCTCTCACCTCGCCGCTTTCGTATCTGCTGACCTCTTGCTGAGAGATACCTATTTGCAGTGCAAGTTCTGCTTGCGTCATGCGCTCTTTTCTGACTTTTACCATGTTGGGGTATAGATAGAGGTTATCTTTCACAAAATCATCTCCTGCGATATGTTGATATTGCCTAAAATTATTATAACATCACACATTTTATATTGACAAACGACAAAAATGATGTTATAATGATTAAAATACAACAATTATGATGTATTTTAAGCTATATCTACACAATTATACAAACAGGAGGAATATAAATGGAAGGATTTTTACTGGTGCTGCTGATACTTGTAGGTATTATCGTATATTTTATACCTACCATAGTAGCTTTTGCGAGAGGCAGACTGAACAAGGGCGCTATCTTTTGCATGAATTTCTTTTTGGGCTGGCTGTTCATAGGCTGGGTGATAGCCTTGATATGGGCGGTCAAAGATGATGGCAAGGGCTGATCATGGCGCTTTCATTGGGACTTGTTTTATCGGGAGGCATAGCCAAAGGAGCATATCAGATAGGATTTCTGAAAGCGCTTTCCGAAAACAAGTCTTTTGATGTAACGGCGGTATCGGCGGCTTCTATAGGAACGCTGAACAGTTACTCATTCTGCACGGGAAAACTCGCTCTGGCGGAGGACATATGGAGAAGCGTATCGGGCTGCTCAGTGAGCGAGCTATATCTTAAATATCTGAAAGGGAAAGAGATATATTATTTGGTGGATATGATATGCGCCGATGATGACGCTATAAAAGCTCCGCTGTACACAGTTTGCTGGATACCGCCGCAGCCGAGGGCGAGATATTATCTGATAAACGAAAAGCCCACCGGCAAGGCAGGGGAATATCTGAAAGCGTCGGTGACGGTCGCGCCGATAATGGAGCCGCTGATGATAAACGGAAAATGTCATTTTGACGGGGCGATAATCGACAATGTTCCGCTGCTGCCGTTAAAGCATTACAGACCCGATCTGATAATTTCTTTGCAGTTTGACCGCTTTGACTATGCCTACCGCTCGTTTACACCGCCCTGCCCTGTGCTGTATGTTGATCTTCAGGACGGTCACAGGCTTATGGACAGTTTTTCACTTGGCGGCAACGCGGTAGACAGAATGATAAGCTACGGATACGAGGTCGGGGACTACACACTGACGCTTATCGAAAAAAGAGCGGACGACCGAGAACGGCTTCATCTGTTGATAGATATGATGAACTGCGGACAAAAAAAGAATCGCCTTAGCGGCGATACGGTGGTGCGCAAAATAAACAGGATATGCCAAAAGCTTAAATAGCAGACTTGATTTATTTTGCAGAACATTTTACATATTTAAATGGTCTTAGCTATCAGAGGCAAGAA
>CANRDG010000200.1 GCA_947629275.1 uncultured Clostridia bacterium
TATAGTTCCTCCTGTAAATATCTTTGCAGATCGTCGTGGGACACTATATAATATGTATACGCCCCATACCGTGACACTATATGTTCGAATATAACAATTTTGAAGTCGGTGTTGAAAAAGTTATATGCAATTTGACCGTTGACAACTAATGGTGTTTGCAATATAATATAAATGTAAACAGCAAAGGTGCTGTGTTGAGTGAAAAACTCACACAGCGCTTTTTTTGTTTCTTGTTCGGAAAAGCGGTACCCTCTTCCGTTCAATACTCTTTTTGGAGGTAGAACTTTATGACAGACGAAATTTTGAATGCGGTCAAAGAAGCTGTCGGCGGCGAAGTATTCGGCGTATGGTTTTTGATAGCGGTCGCGTTGGTATTCTTTATGCAGGCAGGCTTTGCAATGGTCGAAACAGGTTTCACCAGAGCAAAGAACGCCGGTAACATTATTATGAAAAACCTTATGGACTTCTGTATCGGTACGGTAATGTTCATTCTTATCGGTGCAGGTCTGCTTATGGGCGAGGATGCTATGGGTCTTATCGGCAAGCCCGGTTTTGACATTTTTACGGCGTATGATAACTTTGATTTTTCAAACTTTGTATTCAACCTTGTATTCTGCGCTACTGCTGCCACGATAGTTTCGGGCGCTATGGCAGAGAGAACAAAATTCATTTCTTACTGCATATATTCGGGCGTTATCAGCGCGCTGATATATCCTATCGAGGCTCACTGGATATGGAACAGCGACGGCTGGCTCTATCAGCTCGGTTTCCACGATCTTTCGGGTTCTTGCGCGATACATATGGTCGGCGGTATATCTGCTCTTGTAGGCGCTGCTATCTTAGGACCGAGAATAGGCAAATTCACAAAGACAGCTGACGGCAAGATCAAGGTAAACGCTATACCCGGTCACAACCTGACTATCGGTGCACTTGGTGTGTTCATACTCTGGTTCGGCTGGTACGGCTTCAACCCTGCTGCGGCTTCTTCTATAGAAATGATGGGAACTATCTTCCTTACAACTACTATAGCCCCTGCCGTTGCGACGGTAACTTGTATGATATTCACATGGCTTAAATACGGCAAGCCCGATGTTTCCATGTGTCTTAACGCATCGCTTGCAGGTCTGGTAGCTATAACAGCAGGCTGCGACGTTGTAGATGCGGCAGGTGCGCTTATAATAGGCATAGTTTCGGGACTGCTCGTATGCTTCGGTATCTGGCTGCTCGACTATGTACTTCACATCGACGACCCTGTTGGCGCTGTTGCTGTACACATGATGAACGGTATATGGGGAACTATTGCTGTAGGTCTTTTCGCTACCGATACTGCTCCCGGCTTTGCAGTTGCACAGGCAGGCGGAGCAAGCGGCATAGCTTGTGAGGGTCTTTTCTACGGCGGCGGATTTGAGCTTCTCGGCAAACAGGCTCTTGGCGTTGTTTCGGTAGGCGCTTGGACTGCGATAACTATTGCCATAGTATTCTTCATAATCAAAAAGACAATAGGTCTTAGGGCATCCGCCGAAGAAGAGATCATCGGTCTGGACGCAATGGAACACAATCTTCCCTCCTCTTATGCTGACTTCATGCCGTCAATTGAGTCTGTAAAGGCTACCGACAAGGAAGCGGCAGAGGCAGGCATAGAAGCTCCCGAATCTCCGATACCGACAATGACTGTACCCGAGACGGCTGTTCCTAAGGACGCTATAACAGGCAAGGCAAAGATGACAAAGGTAAGCATCATCTGCAAGCAGAACAAACTGGAAGCTTTACAGCGTGCTCTTATGGAAGTCGGCGTAAAGGGTATCACAGTTACGCAGGTTTTGGGTTACGGTACTCAAAAGGGTCACGACACTTACTACAGAGGCGTAAAGAACGAACAATCTACTCTGCTGCCTAAGGTAAAGGTAGAGGCTGTAGTTTCCAAAGTACCTGTTACAAAGGTAATCAATGCTGCCAAGCAGGCGCTTTACACGGGCAACATCGGCGACGGCAAGATGTTTGTATACGATGTTGAGAATGTCGTTAAGGTGCGCACCGGCGAAGAAGGTTTCGACGCTTTGCAGGGCGAGGATTACTAAACTTATTAAATACGCTTGCGACTATTGTGTGTTTATATATTCTGCGAGGGTAATGGGCGGTCAGCTTTTTGACCGCCTGTTGCCTTTTTGCATATAAATCAGAATTTATCTACTATACCTGTTTTTCTTTTTGGGAAAACCTTTCTGAAGAAAGGCTTTTCCCCATACCCCTTTCCAAAGACTTTTATATTGTTTTTTGGTGAGGGGTAATTTCTTTCATAAAGCCGCGATGAATTGTACATATTATAATTTTAAAGAGAATAATTACCCCTCACCAAAAAATACGAAAGTTTTAGTGAGGGGGCTTGGGGGAGGACCCTTTTTCAAAAGGGTCTCCCCCGATAGCAAAGTAAATATAGTAAACAAATTTCGGTTTATTACGAACAGCAATCGCAGGGAGCTAACGCTTCTTTATCATAGTCAATACCGTTTCGCTCATAGTAATCCTGCAACGCCTTTTTGATAGCTTCCTCCGCGAGTACAGAACAGTGCAGCTTATGCACAGGCAGGCCGTCGAGTGCCTCTGCTACCGCTTTATTCGTAAGCTGCAAAGCCTCTGAAACAGGCTTGCCCTTTATAAGCTCTGTAGCCATAGAACTGGAAGCTATCGCGCTGCCGCAGCCGAAAGTTTCAAACTTCACGTCCTCGATGATATCATTATTTATTTTCAGATAGATCTTCATAATGTCGCCGCATTTGGCATTGCCTACCTCGCCTACCCCGTCGGCATCTTCTATAATACCTACGTTTCTCGGGTTGCGAAAATGATCCATTACCTTTTCACTGTACAGTGCCATATCAATACCTCATTTCAAAACAAATTCTTTTTTGCCGCTGGCAAGATCGCGCCACACGGGCGATATGCTCCGCAGATAATTTACCGTTTCTTT
>CANRDG010000201.1 GCA_947629275.1 uncultured Clostridia bacterium
TTTTATAGACTACCAATTTGAAAGGAAATGATATAAATGGGACTTACACTTACCGAGAAAATTTTGAAAGCTCACGTTGTTGACGGCGAGTTCGTAAAGGGAAACGAGATAGGCATAAAAATCGCCCAGACGCTTACGCAGGACGCCACGGGAACAATGGCGTATCTTGAATTTGAGGCGATAGGCGTGCCGCGCGTTAAGACGGAGCGCTCGGTAGCTTACATAGACCACAACACGTTGCAGTCGGGCTTTGAAAACGCCGACGACCACCGCTTTATAGGCTCTGTTGCCAAAAAGCACGGCATATATTTTTCGCGCCCCGGCAACGGCATTTGCCATCAGGTACACCTTGAACGCTTTGGCGTGCCAGGCAAAACGCTGATAGGCTCTGACAGCCACACCCCCACGGGCGGCGGCATAGGCATGATAGCCATAGGCGCAGGCGGACTTGACGTTGCAGTTGCAATGGGCGGCGGCGCATACTACATAACATACCCGAAGATCGTGAAGATAAACCTTACCGGCAAGCTGTCGCCGTGGGTATCGGCAAAGGACGTTATTTTGGAAGTGCTGAGAAGAATGTCTGTAAAAGGCGGTGTTGGCAAGGTTATTGAATACTGCGGCGAGGGCGTTAAAACGCTGTCAGTTCCCGAAAGGGCTACCATTACCAACATGGGCGCGGAGCTAGGAGCGACGACTTCGATATTCCCCTCCGACGAGGTAACACTGGAATTTCTGAAAGCGCAGGACAGAGCAGATGTTTGGCAGGAGCTTAAAGCCGACGATGACGCGGTTTACGACGAGCAGCTGGACATTGACCTTTCAAAGCTCGTTCCGCAGGCAGCCTGCCCACATTCGCCCGACAACGTAAAGAATTTTGATGAGATAGGCAAGCTGAAGATAGACCAGGTCTGCATAGGCTCCTGCACAAACTCATCTTATATGGATATGATGAAAGTCGCGCACATTCTCAAGGGCAAGACCGTTCACCCCGACGTTTCGCTGGCTATCGCGCCGGGCTCAAAGCAGGTGCTGAATATGCTTGCAAGCAACGGCGCGCTCTCGGCTATGATAGACGCAGGCGCGAGAATACTGGAATCTGCCTGCGGACCCTGCATAGGCATGGGTCAGTCGCCTAATTCAAAGGGTGTTTCGCTGAGGACTTTCAACCGCAACTTTGAGGGACGTTCGGGCACAAAGGACGGTCAGATATACTTGGTATCGCCCGAAACCGCGGCTGCCTCGGCTCTGACAGGCTACCTTACCGACCCGAGGACGCTCGGTGATATGCCTCAGATCGATATGCCCAAGCAGTTTACTATAAACGACAACATGGTAACACCGCCTGCGACAGAGGAAGAAATGAACAGCGTTGAGATACTGCGCGGCCCTAACATAAAGCCGTACCCCGAAACTGCGCCGCTTGCTGAAGATATAGTCTGCAAGGTATCGCTTAAAGTGGGCGACAACATAACCACCGACCACATTATGCCGGCAGGCGCGAAAATACTTCCGCTGCGTTCCAACATTCCTGCCATTTCAAAGCACTGCTTTACCGTGTGCGACGAGGACTTCCCCGAAAGGGCAAAAACGCTCGGCAAGAGCATAATAGTCGGAGGCGCGAACTACGGTCAGGGTTCTTCAAGAGAGCACGCTGCTTTGGCACCGTTGTATCTCGGCGTAAAGGCGGTAGTGGTAAAGAGCTTTGCGAGAATACACCGCGCTAACCTTATAAATGCAGGTATACTTCCGCTTACGTTCGTAAACGAGGACGACTATGACAAGATAGGTCAGGGCGACGAGATCGAGATACTCGGCGTGCGCAAGGCTGTATCAAGTGGCACCGTGCTGCTCACCCTTACCGATAAGACCAAGAATGTTGAGATACCTCTTCTGTGCGAACTTACGGGCAGAACGAGGGATATAATGCTGGCAGGAGGACTTCTCGACTACACCAGAGAGGCATTGAAATAATGAGCCCCGAAACGCTAAGAAAGCTTAAAAAAGCTGCGTACTTTCTGCTGACGCTTATACCGACAGTAATAATAGCGTTTGTTCCCTGTGTGCTTTATTTGGATATAATATTTTTGCCGGTGTTTATATGCGTACTCGGGTTTGTGTGGTACTTTGCGCTGTGCAAGCGGTATGATAAAATTTCTTACAATGCAAGAGCTGTAACAGCCATATGCCTGTGGGTAATTGCAGGACTTGTAGCGGTATCTCCGTATGTTCTGTTTGCGCTCGCTTCGAGAAACCACCATATGTAAAGAGGTAATAATATGAGATATGCTGAAATAATTGCAGACAACAACAGACTTTTTGAGCAGGGCGCGTTTGACGGTATGCGCTCGCATTATATTGCAGATGTTAAGTGTGTAAAACGCGAGAGGAGCAAAAAATTTGTGCTCGCTGAAAATCTTGTAAAGATGACTACCGTGCAGTGCATTATCGAAAACGCAGGCAAAAGCATGATAGCTCTAAACTTTGCAAGCGCAAGGCACCCCGGCGGCGGCTACATAAAAGGCGCAAGCGCTCAGGAAGAATCTATCTGCCGTGCATCGGGGCTGTATTACACGCTGAAAGATGTTCACGAATTTTATGATGCGAATTACAAACATCGCCTGCCCGACTACACCGACGGCATGATATATTCACAAGATGTTCCCGTTATACGCTATGACAGCGGCGAGAAGCTTAAAGCGGCGATAAAATGCGCGTTTATAACCTCTCCCGCTGTGAACAGAACGAGGGCTAAGGACGTTATGAGCGACGAGAAAATAAACGCGGTAATGAAGCGCAGGATAGAAAAGATAGTCAGCTTTGCGGCAGAAAAACAGCCTCAGCTGCTTATACTCGGGGCATTCGGCTGCGGTGTGTTCGGCAACAAGAGAGAAGTAGTGCTGCCGATGTTTGAAAACGCCATAAACGAATACGCAGGCGACATGGAAGTTGTTTT
>CANRDG010000202.1 GCA_947629275.1 uncultured Clostridia bacterium
ATAGCCTGCTGTGTTTCGGCTATGAAAGTCGGCAAGCAGATGCAGTTTTTCGGCGCAAGGGCAAACCTTGCAAAGCTTCTGCTGCTTGCTATAAACGGCGGTATCGACAACGTATTCGGCACGCGCGTAGGACCGCAGATGCAGCCCATGCAGGACGAGTACCTCGACTATGACAAGGTAATGGAGAGATTCCGCCTGTACCGCGAATGGCTGTGCAGGCTGTATGTAAACACCATGAACGTGATACACTATATGCATGACAAGTACGCATATGAAAAGATACAAATGGCTCTTCACGATACCGATGTTGAGCGGCTTATGGCGTTCGGCGTGGCAGGACTTTCGGTGCTTACCGATTCGCTGTCGGCTATCAAGTATGCAAAGGTAAAGCCTGTGCGCGATGAAAACGGCATTATCGTTGATTTTGAAACAACCGGCGATTTCCCCAAGTACGGCAACGACGACGACCGTGCGGACACCATAGCGCAGGATATGCTGCACGAATTTATAGATGAGCTGAAAAAGACTCCCACCTACAGAAATGCAAAGCACACACTTTCGGTGCTGACTATCACTTCAAACGTTATGTACGGCAAGAAAACAGGCTCAACGCCCGACGGCAGAAAGAAAGGCGAACCGTTCGCGCCCGGCGCAAACCCCATGCACGGCAGAGAAGAAAACGGCGCTTTAGCTTCTCTCAACTCTGTATCTAAGCTTTCGTATTCCGCTTGTATGGACGGCATTTCAAATACGTTTTCGATAATTCCCGAGGCGCTTGGCAAGAGCGAACAAGAGCGCACCGACAACCTTGTTGCAATACTGACGGGATATTTTCTCAACGCCGCACACCATATAAACGTGAATGTCATGAACCGTGAAACGCTTCTCAAGGCGTATGAATGTCCCGAAGACTACCCAAATCTTACGATACGAGTTTCGGGCTATGCTGTGAACTTCTGCAAGCTCTCGCGCGAGCAGCAGAGAGAAGTGATAATGCGCACATTCCACGAGGCGATGTAATGCATATCGGCAGAATAAGCAGTTTTCAGTCGCTCGGCACTGTTGACGGACCCGGCGTGCGATATGTGGTGTTCATGCAGGGGTGTAACCTGCGCTGCAAGTGCTGCCACAATCCCGAAACTTGGGATATGCATGGCGGCAGCGAGTACACAACCGAAGAAGTTATGAAACGCGTAGAACGCTGCAAAAGCTATTTCGGCAAAGAGGGCGGCGTTACCGTTTCGGGCGGCGAACCGCTTTTGCAGGCAAAATTCGTAACGCGGCTTTTTCAGCTTTGCAAACAGAGCGGCATTTCCACCTGCCTTGATACAAGCGGCTGTATTATAAACGACGATGTGAAAGAATTGCTGTGCTATACCGATACAGTGCTGCTGGATTACAAATCTACAAATGCAAAAGACTACAAAAACTTTTGCGGAATGGATATGCAAGCGGCTGATGATTTTCTTTCCCTGCTGGATAAAATGCATATAGACACTTATCTTCGGCAAGTGGTGATAAAGGGCTTTACAGACAGCGATAAAAACGCAAAGCGGCTGTTTGAGATAGCCTCGGCGCATGAGTGCGTTAAGAAAACGGAGCTTTTGCCGTTCAGAAAAATGTGCGTTTCAAAATATGATAAACTGGGTATCCCGTTTCCTTTGAAAGATACCGAAGAAACACCTGCGGACGTTATAGAAAGGCTGTATGCTCTTAAATACAAATAAGAAAGGCAGAGAATTTATGAAGCCGAACGACCCCATAATAACGTATATCATAAAAAACGATATGCTTGAAGATCTGTACGACTATGCGGCATATATGTGGCAGATGTCGGGGCTTTCGCTGTATAATTCGGCGGTGCTTATGGTGCAGCGGCCCGGTATAGGCTTTGCGGCAAGCGAGACCACTTGGCAAAGAGACTATGGCAGGATAATAAAACCCGAGGCGCGACCGCTTTTGATAGTTAAGCCGTTTACTCCGCTTGATATATATTACGAGGCGTGCGACACCCATAGTCTTGAAGGCAAGCCCCTGCGCCGCTGGATGCAGCAGCCGAAAAGCTTTGAACTGCCCTCAATGCCGCCTTTTTCAAAAGAAGAACTGATGTTGGTACTTAACAGTCACGGCGTGTATTTCGGTGAACAAGACTTTGGCGAACGCCTCTGCGGCGAAATGATCTATCAGAAAACGCCTATGCCGATAGACTGCCGCGGCAAAAAAGGCGAGCCGCTCAGGCTGTACACGCACTATGCCATGATATTAAACAGCAGGCGCAAGCTTACCGAGCAGATGCCGACATTCTTTCACGAGATAGGTCACCTGCTGTGCGGTCATCTGCCGCAGGACGAAGCTGTAACGGGCAAAGATCTTCCGGGCTGCAAGATACCTAAACGCAATGAGATACCGCATGAGCAGAAAGAATATGAAGCGGAGCTTACCTGCAAAATGATAATGAAAGCATTCGGCTGGCAGTACACACCCGACAAAAGCATTGAGGGCGTTGCTGATATGGACGAAAAAGCCGTTACACCCGTTATGCTGGATACCGCAATGTCAGCGGCAAACAAATTTCTTTCGTGGCTGTCTGACACCAAAATGACAGCGCCTATGGGCAAGTTTACAGCCTGATAAATTCATACATTTTACATATTTAAGCGATTGACAAACACCCCTTTTGTGTGGTATACTTTAAGTGTGGCTTAAACTGCCGCAGAATTTTGTATGACGGAGGTAATTTATATGTCAAAATTTGTATGTACTGTTTGCGGATACATATATGAGGGCGATGCCGCTCCGGCTGAATGCCCCGTATGCCATGCCGCTTCATCAATGTTTAAGAAGGTAGAGGGCGAGATAACTCTTGCGGCAGAGCATGAGTACGGCATCTACGCCAAGACCGTCAAGAACAACCCCGACGTTAGCGACGA
>CANRDG010000203.1 GCA_947629275.1 uncultured Clostridia bacterium
AAGCTTGTGCCTATGTCGCGCAGGGCAGTGTATTATCATTTCAAGAAAGCCCTAAGCAGCGCCGGCGTTGATGATATGTCTTTCCATGACCTGAGACATCTCAATGCTTCGGTAATGCTCGCGCTAGGCGTTCCCGATAAGTATGCTATGGAGCGCGGCGGCTGGAGTTCGCCAACCGTCATGAAGTCGGTGTATCAGCATACGTTCTCGTCAGAACGTCTTATTGTTGATAACAAAGTTGATAGCTATTTTTCAAATTTATTGTCATCATAATATGACACGAAATATGACACGCGTAGTATAATATATCGAAGTAATGACAAAAATGCACGTTTTGTCGTGGGTTCAAGTCCCGTCACCTCGACCAGAAATATATAACGAATAATCGCTACTTTTGATATGTTCAAGAGTGGCGGTTATTTTTATATTTTTGCGATTTGTGGGACAAAAGTGGTTCATTTGTGGCTTGTCATATAAATTCATATCTCATCTGTATGGATCGTCTGCCTAACATAGGGATTGAAACTGACTACACACACCTGTCACCATGGGCAGGAGTATGTACAAATTGTTTACCAACCACTTTTGGCATTTTTATTTGACTATAAGCGTTGTTACTTTATCTGCCATATTGCCTTATATTTCTATTATATTTTACTTTTTTATTATGTCAAGAACATTTAGTTAAAGATAAATACGTGCGAAAAATATTTTTGCTTTTTGCCTTTGCTGTGTTGAAATCACGCGTAAAATATGTTAAAATGTTAAAGGAGCGTGATAACTATGAAAGCTAAATTTATAAAGACCACCTTGCTGACCTGCGCTGTTATGAGCTTTTCGCTTATGTGCGCGTGCGGTGACAGCAACGACCATAGAATAAAGCCGTCGGATATGACGAGCGGCACGCAAACAGCGCAGACCATCGAAAGCGCACTGACAACCGATGATAGCACGGCGAGTACCGAGACCACCACACCCGAGGAGAGCGCAGAGCCGAGCTATTCGGTACACTTTGTTTGCGCGGGCGACAACCTGATACACAACTACATTTACGATGAGGCGAGAGCGCGCGCAGGCGGCAACGGTTATGATTTTTCTTTCGTATACGAAAAGGCACTGAAATATTTTGAAGATGCCGACATTGCGGTACTCAATCAGGAAACTATAGTTACCGACGAATTTGAGCCGTCGTCGTACCCGGGATTTTGCTCGCCGGGGGCTGTGGGCGATTACGTTGTGGACGAGATAGGGTTCAACGTTATATCTATGGCGAACAATCACATTCTTGACATGGGCGAGGAGGGGCTTGTTTCGACTTTGGATTACTGGGACACGCGCCACCCGGAGGTCATAAGATATGGTGCTTACAGAGACACTGCCGACATGGAGAACATTCGCACAATGGAGGTAAACGGAATAAAGTTCGCGTTTCTGGGTTATATGCAGCACACCAACGGCATTGAACACACGGGCGAGCTTGGCACGCGGCTGGTATATCTGAATGAGCTTGACACCATTGAACAGCAGATAAAAAAGGCTGACGAGATAGCCGACGTTGTGGTGGTATCGCCGCACTTTGGCGTTGAGGTACAGAGCGAGCTGAATGAAGATCAGCAGTACTGCACGAGCCTGTTTACGCAGTGGGGCGCGGACATTATAATAGGAACGCAGCCGCACACGATACAGGAGTGCAACTGGTACGAAAAGCCTGACGGCAGCAAAGCTTTTGTATATTACTGTCTTGGCAATTTCGTTTCGGGCATGAGCAACAAACTGGCGTGGATAGGCGGCATTGGCGATCTGTACGTTGAAATGGACCCCGAAACGCACGAGATAACTATAAAAGACCCGAAGATAATACCTATAATCAGTCATTACGGTGAAGATTACAGCAACGTTCAGATAATACCGTATGCAGAATACACAGAGGATCTTGCACAGTCGCACGGATATGAGCCGCTCTCTATGGATTACATAGACGATGTACTGAAGCACGTTCCCGAAGAATTTCTGTCAATAGAGTAATATGTAAAGGAGATGCACCATGGACAACAAGGAAAAAGTTGAAAGTGTAAGCAAAGACGATGCTGATAGAAAAAAGGTAGTTATAGTTGCAGCGGCAGCGCTGTGCCTGATAATTTTGATCATTATTCTTATTGCTGTATTTTCGGGCGGAAAGTCTGAAAAGAAGGACAGTTCTTCAAAGGGTGACGGAGTTTCTTCTTTGAGCGGAAATTCTTCTAAAGATAATTCGGGCGGCTCTGACGAAAGCGGCGGCACGGGAGAAAGTGGTGACAGCTCACTACCTCCGAAAGAAAACTATGCTGACGGGCTTTCAGAAAATGCCACCGAATATGAGGGCATTGAGGGCACAGGCAACTACAATTACGGCGAGGCGCTGCAAAAGTCTTTGATATTTTACGAGCTGCAAAGGTCGGGACGGCTGGACGGCAAAGAGCGCACCAACTGGCGCGGTGATTCGGGACTGAATGACGGCGCTGACAACGGTGTTGATCTTACGGGCGGTCTTTATGACGCAGGCGACAATGTGAAGTTCAATCTGCCCATGGCGTACACGGCTTCAATGCTGGCGTGGAGCGTTTATGAGGACAAGGACAGCTACGAACAGAGCGGTCAGCTTGAATACATACTCGGCGATATAAAGTGGATAAGCGATTATCTTATAAAATGTCACACTGCTGAAAATGAGTTTTATTATCAGGTGGGCGACGGCAACATTGACCACTCGTGGTGGGGCGCGCCAGAAGTTATGCAGATGAACAGACCTTCTTACAAGGTGACGACTTCTTCGCCGGGTTCGACTGTTGTCGGAGAGGCTGCGGCTGCGCTGGCTGCGACTGCTGTTATATACAAAGATATTGATGCGGAATATTCGGAAAAATGCCTTACTCACGCAAAGCAGCT
>CANRDG010000204.1 GCA_947629275.1 uncultured Clostridia bacterium
ACACAGTTTTCACTGAGTTTGCACAAAATATTCTTGCAGTTATCATAAAACTATCACATTCGGGGGGTATTATATAAGCACAAAAGGAAAACAAGGCTTGAAACGATCTTTGAAAAGAGGTAATATATATGGATCTTAATAACTTTAATGAAAACAACAATATGCAAAACGGCTTTCAGCAGCCAAATGTGTCTGAGCAGTATCAGTATACGGGCTTTCAGAACGGCTATACTTACTACCCCGAAAACAACGGCGGCAACAATAATGGCGGCAAAAAGAAAAAAGGCGGCGCTATGAAAAAGGCAGCCGCAGCTGTGGGAGCAATAGCGCTGGCGGCTGTAATTTCCGTAGGCTCGATATTCGGTTATAAGCTGATAACCGGCGGCAGCCTGAGCGACAGCCTTGTTGAAAACAGCAGCTCGGCAATAGATGACACCTCTGCCGTAGATGCCGATGCCGCGCAGGATAACGTGAGCAAGGAAGAGGAAAGACCGCGCAGGGAAGTACCTAGTCTTGAACAGCTTGCCGCGCTTGAAGATGCCCTGCCTGTGCCTGAGATAGTTGAAAAAGTTTCTCCGTCGGTAGTGGGTGTAACATCGCTTCTCAGCGGCGGCACTTCATACGGCACGGGATTCGTTATCTCCGAAGACGGCTACATCGTTACAAATTACCACGTTATAGACGGCGCGCAGAAGATAACCGTTGCTTTCTCGGTATCCGACGACGACAAGGAATACGATGCCGAGCTTATAGGCGGTGACGAGCAGACTGATATTGCAGTGCTGAAAATTGAAAAAGACGGTCTGTCGGCTGTTGAATTTGGCAAATCTTCCGACCTTATCGTCGGCGAGCTTGCAATTGCTATAGGCAACCCTATGGGCAGCGAGCTTTCGGGTACTGTTACCGCAGGCATAATCTCCGCGCTGAACAGGTCTCTTACCATTGAGGAGCGCAAGATGAACCTTATCCAGACGGACGCATCTATAAACAACGGCAACTCGGGCGGACCGCTGATAAACAGCTACGGTCAGATAATAGGCATAACATCTGCAAAAATTGCCAGCTACTATGCCGACGGTCTCGGCTTTGCGATACCTATAGACGAGGCGCTGCCGATAATCTCCGACCTTATAGAGTACGGCTACGTTAAGGGCAGACCTATAATAGGCATTTCGGGCGAGGATATTTCAGAAATATATGCCCAGTATTACAAAGTTCCGCAGGGCTTTTATGTTGCAGAGGTGACCAAAGACGGCCCTGCCGAAAAAGCAGGCGTTAAGGTAGGCGACATAGTTATAGGCATAGAAACGCAGCTTGTACAGAGCATTGACGAGTTCAACGAAATAAAGGCAAAATACAAAGCAGGCGATACTATAACGATATCGGTATACCGCGACAAAGAGATCATAGACCTTGAAGTAACGCTTGCCGAAGATACCTCGGCTATCGACAAGGACAAGGATAATACACAGAACAATAACAACAACTATAACGATGATTTCGGAAACTTCGGCTACAATCCGTTTTTCAACTTTGGTTATTGATAAGCTTTCTTCAATGATTTGATAATGCCAGATCATTTTCATGTAAACTCCAAACAGCATATGGCGGCGAAAATTTCGTCGCCTTTTGCTTTTTTGATATTTGCTATTGAAAAGAAAGTAAAAATGTGGTATACTTATTAGAGGTCAGAGATGAGAAGTTAGAAGTAAGAAGCGGTTTTTAAGGCTTTTCGGCAGTTTTTCATACCTGCGATTTACAAGAGGCAAGAAGCAAGAAAATGCTTTTTATAGCTTTGCGCAAACTTTTTCCAAATGCTCGTCTTGCCTCTTGCCTCTAACTCTAAACCGCAGAAATGACAGATTTGCGCAAACGTCAGAAAACCATTTCTAACCTCTTATAGCGCAAAAATTATCATAGAAACACTTTAGTATAAAAGGTGAATAATTTTAATATCTAAAAGGAGTTGTATTATATGAAAAGCAAAAGGATAGTTGCCGCTTTGCTTGCCATGATGCTCGCGGTAACTGCTATGACAGCCTGCGGAAGCTCGGATAGCTCAGACGGCACAACGTCAGGAAACAGCAGCGCCGTGCAAAGTGAAGACGGAAACACTTCAAAAAACGAACAGACAGGGGATATTGATATGGAGGGTCTGACTGCCATAAACGACAGCACCGCCAAGCGCGTTGGAAGAACGTATATAGGAGACAACAACACACTGTGGCTCGCGCTGTCAGGCTCGGGCGCGGAGTTTACATACACCGGCAAAAAGCTGGAACTGACTATAAAAGGCGACAATGTTGCAAAAGCGGGCAACGACGGCAACAATGCAAGAGTTGCAGTTTATGTTAATGGCGAAAGGACCTCGGACGTTATGATAGACGCCCCCGAAGTAAAGATAACAGCGTTTGAGAGCGCAGAGGCGCAGACGGTCGATATAAAGGTAATAAAACTCAGCGAGTGTGCTATGTCCTGCTGCGGCATAATGCCCGTAAAGCTCGGCGATGGCGAGAGCCTGACACCTGTAGAAGCAAAAGAGCGTAAGATAGAGTTCATTGGCGACTCTATCACCTGCGGTTACGGCGTTGACGACGAGGTAAAGGAAAATCATTTCCAGACCAAGACGGAAGACGTTACAAAGGCTTACGCATACAAGACCGCTATGGCTTTAGATGCCGACTACAGTATGTTCTCGGTAAGCGGATACGGAATTATTTCGGGCTACACTACCGGCAAAGAACCTGTTACAGCGCAGACGATACCGCAGTATTACGGCTCTCTCGGATTTTCTTACGGCTCGTTCGACGGCAAGACGCCGCAGTCGCT
>CANRDG010000205.1 GCA_947629275.1 uncultured Clostridia bacterium
GCCGTGGGGAGAAGAGTGAACGGGAAAGTTTTCGGTCAAGCTCTTTTTTACAGTTGCTTCGCAACTGCCAAGGCTTGCAGGGCGTGGGACGGCGCCCCACAAACACAACGTGCGCTCTGCTGTTAGAGGTTAGAAGTGAGAGGTTAGAAGTTAGAACTGTTCTTGCGGCGTTTGCAGGGGCTTTTCATTCCTGCGATTTAGCATTAGAAGCAAGAGGCAAGAAATTGCTAATTATAGTCTTGCGCGAACTTTTCAAAACGCACATCTTGCTTCTTGCCTCTCGTTATCTTGTCTCTAATAGAAAACGGCTCTGCTCAAATGAGCAGAACCGTTCTTACTTCTAACCACTATTTGATTTGGCGCGGCTGTTATTTGTTATTTAAGTACGTCGCTTAAACTAAGCAAGACATCAGCTTTTTCATCTGACAGCGTGCGGAAATTCTCTATAAGGCGGCGTTCTTTTTCGTTAAGATAGGAACACTGCGTATCGTCGTTGAAAATCTCTGCTAAAGAAGAACCGAGAGCCAAAACAAGCCTGTTCAGCGTTTCAATAGTCGGCTGTCGTGTGCCGTTTTCAATACCCTTTATGTGATGCCCCGATACGCCCGTTATCTGCGTGAGGCGATACATCGACATCTTCTTGTCTTCCCTCAGCTTTTTAAGCTTCTTTCCAACTTCCATAACTTTCTGCCCCTCAATGTGTACTTTACTTTATTATATACATTTTCGGGCAATAAAATAATGTCCGTTTGGGCTTGAAAATATGGACATTTAGGTGTATAATATATATCAATATAAGTAAATAGGGGATCGCTATGAATACGTACACCGTAAGCTCTTAGAAGCAAGAGGCAAGAAGCAGGGGATTATTCAATAGTGCGGCGTTCTCTGAGAGAACGCGGGAAAAAGCTATGCGCTACAACAAGGGGAGGCTCTCTCTTGCAGGAGCAGCGTTCCCGTTTGGGAACAGCGGTCGCTTGCGAACGCTACACCCCATGCAAGCCTTTGGCAGTTGCGCAGCAACTGTAAAAAAGAGCTTGACCGAAAACTTTTAGTTTTTTGACAGGGTTTAAAAGTTTTGCGTACTGTGGGGCTGCAAAGGAAAAAAGCCCGACATACCGTAAGGTATGCGCCGCCGACCGTTTTTGGCGGCGAGGGATTTTTTCGGCACTTGAACGACTGCTTGCAGGCGTTCAACGTGTACGCTCCTGCGCTGCGCGTAAGCGCAACAAAAAAAGCCTCCCGAGAGAGGCTTTTTACTTTGCAATTATTATTCTATGCCGCTTAGGCTGCCGGTGAGGGCTTGCATATATGCTGCATACTCTTCTTCGGTCATCTCGGTCATGCCGTCAATGGTAAACAGCGATGAATCAGCCTTTGCGGAGAGCAGGAACGGCATCTGAACGTCGCCTTGCTTTACAAGGACTACGTCGTCACCGTCAAATACATACTGCATCTCTACGTTCTGCTCGGTATTCTTCCATGTTTCCAGCACGTATGCCTTGCCGTCTATTTCACAGTCGGCACTGGAAACATACTCCATACCGTCAAGGCTGCTCATTTCGTCTACGAGCGACATACCAAGCTCTTCGGTGCTGGTATCCTCGCCGGCTTCTTTATAATACTTCTTGGCGTCTTTGTCGATATAATAGCTGCCGTCGGGGGTGATGAGCGCGGTGATCTTCATGCCGAGCATATCCATATCCATATAAACGTTATCTTTATCCATGGATATTATAGCTTTCATGTTCATGCCGTCCTGAGAAAGTTCATAGTCCATTGTGCAGGTCTTTGTTGAAGTTATGTCGTCAACAAGCTTTTTGAACAGCTGGTCTTCTGTTTCTTTCTCGGTGATGTTCTCGATCTTGGCAGTTGCTGAAAGCTTGCCTGCAACGCTGCCGCCGTTATTTGCGGGCTTATCTGCTTCGGAAGAACTCTCTTCTTCGGAACTATCAGCCTCGGAAGAAGTATCGTCTTTAGAACTATCTTCTTCGGAAGAAGCGTCTGCCGAAGTATCATCTGCTGCGGAAGAAGTATCTGCAACAGATGAGGTAGAGTCAACCCCCCCATTTGAGGAGCTGTCCTCGTCGCCGCATGAAACGAGCATTGTACAGCTCAGAGCCATTGCGGCAAGTAATGCGAGTATCTTTTTCATGTAAATTTACCTCCAAAAATGTATATAGAAAAGCCGTATGCCTTTCTTACTATATAATATAATAACACATTTCGCTGAATATTTCAACGATGTATATGACGAAAAATATCAATGTAACTGACTTATGTTTAGTATAATTTACTAACAATTAGGTGCTTATTAGTTGAATACCTGTTTTTCATACTCCTCTTTTGTAACGAGCGTGAACTTCTCGGGCAGGGTAAAATACGTTTCATCGGCGTTTTCGGAAAGCTCGTTTATTTCCACACGCATAACTTTTTCGGTATCTTCGTCATACATAGCTATAAAGCAGGGAACGCCGTCTGCAACATAGAGATAGGTATTATCGGGGAAAGTATACCGAACATAATCCGTATCTTCGAGAGTTACTGAAGAAGCCCCCGAAACTGCCGAAATATCGCTTACTTTGCCGATATAGTCTTCTACATCGGAAAGCATGGCGACTTCATCGGCGCTGGTATACATATCCTCCTGATAGTAAAGTTTATGCTCGTCGTCAAGCTGATAGTTTTTGCCCTGAGTACGCATTATTTTTACGCCGAGCAGTCCTGCGACGTTCATTTCTGCATAGGCGTTATCGCCGTCTTTTACAGCTATCATGGGCATTTGAAATGTTTCGCCGTCGGCTTCGTATGTAAGCAA
>CANRDG010000206.1 GCA_947629275.1 uncultured Clostridia bacterium
GTTTCAATACTCAGGCGTCTGACCGCTGCGGCGGCTGCCGTGTGCCTATCTTTGTGCTGTATTTTCACTGATTTGGGCAGTTTTACACGCGCAGACGCTGACACCACTTACGTTAAGACCATATACAACGAGCAAAACGGCTTGCCCACGGGCGAGGCTAACACTGTTTTACAGACTTCTGACGGCTACATATGGATAGGCAGCTACGGCGGACTTATACGCTATGACGGCAGCAATTTCCGCAACTACAGCACCGACGGCTCTGTTTCATCGTCTTCGATACGCTCGCTTTTTGAGGACAGCAAAGGCAGGCTGTGGATAGGCACAAACGATGCAGGAGTATATCTGTATGAAAACGGCTCGTTCAGCACGATAAAAAGTCCCGGGGATTACTCGTTTTTATGCATAAGGGATTTTGCCGAGGACAAGGACGGCAGGATATACATAGCTTCGACCTCGGGCATTGGCGAGATCACTGACGGCGAAATAAAGGTATACTCCGGCGAGGGGCTTGCAGGCGAGACGGTGTATTCTATAGCGTGCGACCCTTTGGGCAGAGTATGGGCTGCTATGAACTCGGGCAAGTGCGCTGTGGTCTCAAACGGCAATGCCGAAAAAATTCTTGATCCGACGGATATTTTTGAAACGGCTGAGATATACTGCGTGGCTTCTGACAAGGACGGCAGAATTTATCTTGGTTCTTCGGAAGACAAGGTGGCTGTGCTTTCATTTGACGAAAGCGGAAATTACGTTACACAGGTGTACTCTGCCGACCCGATAGTTACCCACAATAGCATTGAGATCGCTGCTGACGGCAGGATAGTTATCTGCGGCGAACACGGCTTTGCGGTTATGGATCAAGACGGCAAAATACTTATGCTTGACGACACGGAGCAATCTTTACCGACAAATGATGCGGTTATAGATTACGAGGGCAACATTTGGTTCGCATCTTCGACCTACGGCGCTATAAAGTACACTGTGGGCTGCATTTCTCCGCTTGGCGGCGAGGAAATTTCGGACATTGCCATAAACGCTGTTACAAAGGCGGACGGCGATATATACGCGGCGCACGACAACGGCATTTCTATTGTTGACGGCGACGGTAAAGCCGTAAAAAACGACCTCACGCAGATGCTTGACGGCATAAGAATCAGGCACATAATGACCGACGGCGCAGGGGCTGTGTGGATATCAACATACTCTGACTACGGGCTTGTGAGGTACGAGCCGAAAAGCGGCGATATCACCACATACAACACCGAAAACGGCTTGATAAGCAACCGCGTAAGAATGGTTATACAGCTCTCTGACGGCTCATACGCGGTGGCTACGCAGGAGGGCGTAAACATAATAAAGGACGGCGAAGTTACAGAAAGCTACGGCTCGAAAGACGGGCTGACGGTATCTGCAATACTGTGTCTGGCGCAGGACAAGGACGGCACGCTTTACATGGGCAGCGACGGCGGCGGCATTTACGCATTGAAAGACGGCGCGATAACAAACTACGGTTTTGAGCAGAAGCTGGAAGAGGGCGTTGTTCTGCGAATGATACCCGAGGACAGCGGCGACGGTTATTTTGTAAGCGCGGGAAGCAACCTGTATTACTGGGATAAAAAAGAATTTCGCAAGCTGGAGAATTTTTTGAAAGGCGCAGGCAGTATTTTTGATTTTATAGACCGCGGCGGAAAACTGTGGCTTTTGCAAAACAACGGGCTTATTGCGCTTGACAAACAGCAGCTTCTTAGCGGTGAGACTGCAAAAAGCTCGGTATACAGCTTTGACAGCGGACTTACGGGCTCATTGAATGCTAACACATGGAACTACACCGACGAGGACGGCAAACTATATATCTCGACACGGCACGGCATAAGCGTTTTCGGCTTTGAGGAGGCAAGCGCAGAACTGCCGCGGATAGCTATAAACAGCATAACCGTTGACGGCAAGGTGTACGAACAGCCGAAAGAGATAACTATCCCGGGCGGTGCGCAGCGTATAACGATAGATTTTGCGGCTCTTTCATACGTTGGCGGAAGTGATTTTACAGTGTCTTACCGTCTTGAGGGCTTTGAAGACAGCGAAACTGTGCTGACCGGCTCAAACAGCGATATTGTAAGCTACACGAACCTGCCGGGCGGCGAATACAGATTCGTTGTAAGGGTGTACTCGACCGAAGACCCCGACAATGCGCAGGTCTACACGATGACTGTGAACAAAACAAAGCGGCTGAGAGAATATCCGCTGTTCTGGATACTGATAGTTGTGCTGATGCTGATAGTGGTCGCGGTGATAATCTCGATAATCGCGGCGGTTCGGCTGAGGGCGGCACGGCGCAGGCAGGAAGCATACAAAAAGATAGTTGAACAATCGCTGAAAACATTTGCGGAAACTATAGATGCAAAAGATAAGTACACCACAGGTCACTCGCTGAGGGTCGCGGCGTACTCGCGTGAATTATCGCGAAGAATTGGACTTTCAGAGGCGGAGCAGGAGCGGATATACTACATTGCGCTGCTGCACGACATAGGCAAGATAGGTGTACCCGATAACATTCTTACAAAGCCGGGAAAGCTTACCGACGAAGAAATGGACATAATACGCACTCACCCTGCGATAGGCGGCAAGATATTGGAGAATTTCACGGCGATAGACGGCATTTCGCAGGGGGCGCGCTACCACCACGAACGCTTTGACGGCAACGGTTACTGCGAAAAGCTGGCAGGTGAGGACATACCGCTTGAAGCGCGTATAATAGGCGTTGCCGACACATATGATGCGATGAGCAG
>CANRDG010000207.1 GCA_947629275.1 uncultured Clostridia bacterium
TAATAAGCTTCATAATATCATCTCCTTGTCTTTTGCGGCGATCTCTTTTTTATCTTATGCCGCCCGTATCGTGTACGATAATATTATTATAAGACATTTCATTTTCTTTGTCAACAAATTTTTGCCCGAAAATTTGTAATTTTTTTGGAATAAATTAAATGTGTGAATGTAAAAAGCCGCTCCCCTTTTCAAACAGATCACCCCACCGAATTTTCTTTCAGTGGGGCGTTTTATTTATGCTGCCTGCATTTTCAGCGTCATGTTCTTTTTGGGCTTGTGTGCCTTGGCTTTCGGCAAAAATTTCAGCACATTGCCGAATCTGAAATATGCGAAAAGCAGCAGTAATACGGTTGCCGCGGCGGTAACTATTACACAGGTAGTCAGCCTTAAAAACGGGTAATTCGCAACGTTTATATAGTCAAGCTTTTCAAAATATACATAAGGTCTTATAAAGCTGGTCGGCAAAAATGCGCGCAGCCTTTCAAACAAAGCAAACCTGTCAGCATCAAATGTAGATTCAAACTTATCGGGTTCGTTGACCATATAACCCGAAGAATACATATAAACGGCGAACATCGAGAACATAACAAGGCAATCTATGATAAGCGAAATAAACACCTTTCTTGAAAGCTGCGAGACTGCCGCTGCAATGCTCACCACAAACACAAGCGCCAGCGTTCTGAGCAAATCTGAGATTAGCAAAAGACCGAAAAAGCTGATGTTTGCTGTGCTGTTTTGAAATCTTGGCAGCGTTTGCAATGGCTCAAACATAAGTGTGTCGCCCATGATATACCACGCGATCATAACATCAATAAAAGTAAGTATCAGCATAGTGAAAACACATATGCTCACAAGCGCGGACACCTTTGAAACAAACAGCCGCTTGCGCCCGTATTTCGATGTAAAAACCATGCTCTCCATTGAATATGTGTTCTCTGAACAGAATGTATCGGCGGCGATAATTATGAATACCATGAACAGCATAATGTAAAAGTATGTGTACCTTTCCATAGTGAACCTGCCGTACCACGCCGAAGCCGGTGAGCTGTCGATAAGCGAGAAATTTTTTATGCTGTTGTATTTTTCAGCCGCCTTTGTGTTCAGCCTTACAGTGTATGCACTCTGTGTGGGGTCGTTCACCATTTTTATCGCCTTTTCAACGTTCTTTCTCATTGCCGCCTGATAATCATAGAGCGTGTAATTCAGCGTATTGCACACCGACAGTGTAAGGAAATAATCGTTCACTGCATTTGCGGTAGCTTCGTCAAACTCATGAGGTTCGTCGTCGTCAAACTGAGCATCAAATTTATCCACAGCTTCGTTCATTATAACTTCTTTCTCCGTAAGCACCTGTTGCAGCCAAGCGTTTAGAGGGACATCACCGGGGTAATTTGCCATAAGCTCATCACACACACTGTTGAATGTTTTTGCCTTTTCGTGTTCATGTTCTATATCACTTCCGGCGCGTATTATGTACACACCTGTAATATACACAAAGTATGCCGCAAGCAGCAGCATCGAGATAATAAACACCTTGCTCCTTAAAATCCTTTTCAGCTCTGAAATATACATTTTCAACTCCCTTAAAACTTTTTCACCCAAAGGTCGCTGCCGTCAGTACGCACAGAAGCTATTACTTTATAGGGTTTGCTTGCGTCATCGGGGTTTGTTTCTTCGCCTAAGAAGAACACCCGGTCTGAGAAGTCTGCCGCGATTATGCCGTCAGCTTCACTGAAGCCGTCATACACGGGTTTGCTCTCGCCCGAATCAAGATCATAGCACATTATGGTTTCGCCCTGACCGCTTGACGGCGCGCCGTGGTAGAACAGCTTATTATCCTTTACCGCAAAGTCGCTGTAGCAGTTTTCTATAAGCTTCTTCGGGTTTTTAAGATCAAGGTCGACGGTGTACAGCACAAACGCTTCGGTATCACTGTATGCGGTGTAATATACAGTGTCGTTATTTACATACATACAGTTTATATGATCGCCGAGCTTGATAGTCTCGCCGCTTTCGATATCTGTTCTGAAAGCTTCAAGCAATTCGTTGGTGAAGTATATGCTGCCATTATATACAAACGGTGTACGCAGAGCGCCCTCGGTCGGCAGGTCAATAGTTTTTGAAACTTGCATTGTGTTTCTGTCAAGCTGCAAAACATATGCCAGACCGAAAATGTACACATAATTATCATCTGCTATGAAATACAATATAGAATACTTGGCATCGGGGGGTTGGGTCTCATCAAGCTTTGAGCAATAGTTATTTTCATATATAACTTCTTCTTTGTCACCATTTATTGCAACAAGCTTGTTATTATCGATATACCACACCTCATCACCGGCTGCTGTCGGCAAGTATATATAACGATTATTCACGCACTCCGGAAAATTATTGCGGTCATGCGTGCAGCCTGCAACATTACACAGCGGTATTACCTCGCCGCTTTGCAGGTCTATCTTGGCTCTCCCTTGGTCGCCCACGCCCGAATACACATACATAAATTTATCGTTAAATGTAACATAGTTGCCTGTATCGAAGAATAAGTTTCTGCCGCTGTGGCAGTTGTAATTTTCTACCTTGGTATTCAGCGGCTCTGCCTCCTGCTCTATCTTTTCCAAAAGCTCGCTGTCAACTATCTCGCCTGCTGAATTTTCTTCAAAGTATGTCTGCTTCTCCTTGCTTTGGCAGGCGGTGAGCATTGAAGCCGCGAGCGCTGCCGCAACTGCCAGAGTTAAAATTCTTCTTGCTTTTTTC
>CANRDG010000208.1 GCA_947629275.1 uncultured Clostridia bacterium
GCAAACAAGGGCAGCGTTCCGAGTGCAGAAGTTCTTGCGGCGGCGAAGAAAGACGGCTTCTCGGACAAGTATCTTTCGCAGATACTGGAAGTACCAGAGGAGGACATAAGAAATGCACGCAAGGCGGCAGGCATTACCGAGGCGTGGCACAAGATACACGTAAGCGGCACGCCCGATGCAGGTTACTATTACTCGACCTACAACACTGAAGATACTTCGGAGGTATCGCAGGGCAAGCCTAAGATACTTATTCTCGGCAGCGGCCCGAACAGGATAGGTCAGGGCATTGAGTTTGACTACTGCTGTGTTCACGCGGCAAACTCACTGAGAAGCCTTGGCTTTGAGACTATCATGATAAACTGCAACCCGGAGACGGTATCTACAGACTATGACACCTCGGACAAGCTGTACTTTGAGCCGCTGACGCTTGAGGACGTACTGAGCATTTACGAAAAGGAAAAGCCTGTAGGCGTTATAGCGCAGTTTGGCGGTCAGACACCGCTGAACCTTGCTGCAGATCTGAAAAAGTACGGAGTTAACATTCTAGGCACGACGCCCGAGACCATTGACCTTGCGGAAGACAGAGACCTGTTCCGCGCGATGATGGACAAGCTGTCTATCCCTATGCCGGAGTCGGGAATGGCTGTTACTGTAGATGAGGCTCTTGAAATTGCCGACAGGATAGGCTACCCCGTTATGGTGCGCCCGTCATACGTTCTGGGCGGCAGAGGCATGGAAGTCGTTCACGAGCCTGAGAGTCTGAAAGTTTACATGGCGGCTGCGGTAGGAGTTACGCCTGACAGACCGATACTGATAGACCGTTTTCTGCACAACGCGACGGAATGTGAAGCTGATGCGATAAGCGACGGAGAGAACGTATTCGTTCCTGCGGTAATGGAACACATAGAGCTTGCGGGCATACATTCGGGCGACTCTGCCTGCATACTTCCCTCGCTCAACATCAGCGATGAAAACGTCAAGGTGATAAAAGAGTACACAAAAAAGATAGCCAAAGAAATGAATGTTCGCGGACTTATGAATATGCAGTACGCCATAGAGGACGGCAAGGTGTTCGTGCTGGAGGCTAACCCGAGAGCATCGCGCACTGTGCCGCTGGTATCGAAAGTTTGCGGCATACAGATGATAGCTTTGGCGACAGAGATAATCACGAGCGAATTTACACACCGCCCGTCGCCTATTTTCTCTTTGAAGGAAAAGAAATTCTCGCATTATGGCGTAAAAGAGGCTGTGTTCCCGTTCAATATGTTCCCCGAAGTTGACCCGATACTGGGCCCTGAAATGCGCTCGACGGGTGAGGTGCTCGGCATTTCTTCAAACTTTGGCGAGGCATACTACAAGGCGCAGGAGGCAACGCAGACGACTATAAAGACCTCGGGCACGGTGCTTATAAGCGTAAGTGACCGCGACAAGGGTGAGCTTGAACAGGTGGCGCGCGGCTTCAGCGATTGCGGATTCAAGATAGTCGCGACCAAGGGCACTGCCGACTTTATCAAAAAATGCGGCATTGAGTGCGAGTGCGTTCACAAGCTGCAAGAGGGCAGACCGAACATTCTTGACATGATATCGAACGGTCAGGTGGATATAATCATCAACACGCCCGACGACAAGCAGGGCACTGCGGACGACAGCTACATCAGAAAGAGCGCGATACGCAGCAGGGTGTTCTATGTTACGACTATGGCGGCAGCAAAGGCTACCATTGAGGGCATAAAGGCTGTTACAAAGCAGTCGCCAGACCATATAAAGTCGTTGCAGGAATATCACAGCGAGATCGTTGATGCGTAAATTAATTCAAAATGCGCTTGCGTGCGCAATAGCATTGTTAAAAATTTGCGTATTTTACTTGTTATGAATTTTTCACATTGTGCGGCGTTCTTTGAGAGAACGCGTAAAGTTTGATATTACTACCACTTAGGGAACGCCCTCTCTTGCAGGGCGTTCCCTCTTTCAAAATAGTCCACCGGACTATTTTGAAATTCACCCTTTGCGGAGCGCCTGCCGTATGGGGATTTCGCCGCCTGCGGACGGCGACGGGGTTTCACCCCTCGACCCTGATGACCCTTTTGAAAAAGGGTCAATCGAAAACTTTTCATTTCTTGACAAGACTTTAAAACGTTTGTGCATTGTGGGGCGGTGAACGCGCTCCTGCGCTACGCGACAGCGCAAATTTACAGAAACACTAAAGCAAATAAAACAGCGGATACCAAAATAACGGTATCCGCATTTTTTAACCTTATAAATATCAAAACCACAAGCCATAATGCTCCAAAACTATTTTTATGCCGATGGCTATGAGTATAACGCCGCCTGAAAGCTCCGCACGCGAGCGGTATTTATCGCCGAAAACGCTGCCGACCTTTACGCCCACTGCTGAAAGTATAAACGTTGTTACGCCTATGAACGTTACCGCCATGGGGACATTTACGTCCTTGAGCATGGCAAAGCCCACGCCGACCGCCAAAGCATCGATACTGGTGGCTATTGCCATTATGAGCATGACCTTGAAAGACAGCGAGCCGTCGGTATCGTCGCTTTCTTTTGAAAGAGCCTCGCGTATCATATTTATGCCGATGAGCGCAAGCAGTGCGAAGGCTATCCAGTGCGAGACGGAATTGACGACATCTGCAAAGGCAGAGCCGAGAAAGTAACCGAGCGTTGGCATAAGCGCCTGAAAACCGCCGAACCACAGCCCGACTATACACATATTTTTAAGGCTTAATTTTTTCAT
>CANRDG010000209.1 GCA_947629275.1 uncultured Clostridia bacterium
CAAAATTTTACTGCTTAAAAGTATAACGGTTTTCACAAAACGCTTCAATACATTTCACCAAACTTTCACCGCGCTATCACAATCTTTGGCAGCATAAACAATAATGCACGAATTTTCTTGTATAAAACAAATAAAATCCGTGCATTAAATTTTCTATAAAGTTTTATAAGGTCTACCCCAAAACTGCCTTTTTGAGCCTTTCAAGACCGTCTTGCACAAACGCCCTCGGGCAGGCGATGTTCATTCGCAAAAAGCTCTCGCCGCCCTTGCCGTACTGCGCGCCGTTTGAAAGATACAGCCCTGTTTTTTGGCGTACTTTCTGTGCAAAAATATCCGATCTTTCGCTGACTTCCGATATATCCAGCCAGAGAAGATATGTTGCCTGCGACCCAACTAACTTTATCTGCGGCAGCTGCTTTTCAAGAAACTGCTCGACCAGCTGTTTGTTTTGAAAGATATATCCGCGCAGTTCATCAAGCCACCTGCCGCCCTTGTTAAACGCTGCCACAGCTGCCTGCACTGCAAACGCGTTAGGCTCTGCGACTTCATCGGTATTAAGCGCGCGCTTTACCTTGTTGTATAGATGTTCATTGGGCACATACGCAGCGGCGGTTTGCAGCCCTGCCAGATTAAAAGCCTTTGTCGGCGACAGGCACACAACACAGTTTTGCTCGCAAAGCTCGGAAGCCGAAGCATACGGCACATACTCGCAGTTTGGGTCGGTGATGTCGCAGTGTATCTCGTCTGCAATTACTGTAACGCCGTGCCTGTGGGCAAGCTCGCCAACTTTCGTAAGCTCTTCCCTGCCCCATATGCGCCCCGTAGGGTTTTGGGGATTACAAAAAATCATCAGCGTGGTCTGCGGATCTGCAAGGCATTTTTCCAAAGCTTCAAAATCAATGCTGTAGCAGCCGTTTTCATATTTCAACGGGCACTGCAAAACGTTTCTACCGTTGTTGACGATGCAGTTGAAAAATATGTTATACACGGGCGTAAGTATGACGACATTTTCGGCGGCGGTGGTAAGCTTTCTTACGCAGCTTGAAATAATAGGCACTATGCCTGTGCTGAATATCAGCCGCTGTTTGTTTATCTTAAAGTTGTGGCGCGTTTGCCACCAGCCTGAATATGCCTCATACCATTCATCGGGAATTATCGTGTAGCCGAAAACACCGTGCTGTGCGCGCTTTACTATCTCCTCAGTTACCTCGGGCGCGGTCTGAAAGTCCATATCCGCCACCCACATGGGCAGCTCACCATTGCGTATATCCCATTTCAGAGAGTAGGTGCCGCTGCGGTCGGTTATTTTATCAAAATTGTACATACTATCATCTCCTATATTTTAAGTATAACATTCCCAGCGATAGCTGTCAAGCATAGCGCGCTATTCACAATAAGTATTTGTAATTCTCAAAGAATTGTGCTATACTAATAATGGAGGCGAATAAAATGAAAGAATACATCGGCGGTACATACACGGGTGAACGCGCCATGTTTCAGGCTGAAAACGCAATTTTCAAAGAATGTACTTTTGACGACGGCGAGTCACCTCTCAAACACAGCAGCAATATAAAAATATATGAAAGCTCTTTCAAATGGAAGTACCCTATCTGGTATTCGCATGATATTCTGGTAAGCGGCAGCACATTTTTTGAAATGGGCAGAGCCGGTATATGGTATACAAACAACATCACTGTTAAAGATACCATGTACATCGCGCCGAAAGGTTTCAGGCGATGTGACAGCATAACGCTTGAAAATGTGTCATTTACAAATGCTGCTGAAACGCTGTGGAACTGCAAAAACGTCAAAATGAATAATGTATCGGCAAACGGCGACTACCTTGCCATGAACTGTGAGAACATGGAGATAGATTCACTTGAACTGGTGGGAAACTACTGTTTTGACGGCGCTAAAAATATAAATATACGAAACTCGCGGCTGATAAGCAAAGACGCTTTCTGGAACAGCGAAAACATTACCGCGGAGGGCTGCTATATTTCGGGCGAATACCTCGGCTGGAACGCTAAAAACCTCACACTGATAAACTGCACTATCGAGAGCCTGCAAGGTCTGTGCTTTGTCGAAAATCTTAAAATGATAAATTGCAGGCTGCTGAACACCACGCTTGCTTTTGAATATTCAACCGTTTATGCCGACATATGCGGAACTATAGACAGCGTCAAAAACCCCTCGGGCGGCATAATACGCTGCGATGGCATTGACGAACTTATCATGGAAAGCGACAAGGTGGACGTGGACAAGACGAAAATACAGATTCGGCTGAATTCAAAAAACGCTGTGTAAGGCGGTGCATATATATGAAATTTTACGCTATGGCACTTTTGATAATGGCGACTGCTTCTTCTGCACTGGCAACCGGCTGTGCAGATACAAGCGACATTTCAGAGGATATTTCATCAATCACGGTGCAAACTCAGCAAAGTGAAAACAAGGAGGAAACCATGACTGTTACTGTAAACGGCGAGAGCTACACGGCACATTTTTACGATACCGAATCTGCTGAGAAATTCAAGTCCATGTTGCCGCTGTCTTTCACGATGAGCGAGCTTAACGGCAACGAAAAGTACATTTATACGGACACCACTTTCCCGACAAGTGCAGAAAAGGTTGTCGATATCAAAAAAGGTGAGATAATGCTTTACGGAGACGACTGCATAGTGCTTTTTTACGACAGCTTTTCAACACCGTATTC
>CANRDG010000210.1 GCA_947629275.1 uncultured Clostridia bacterium
GGTAAGAATACAATATAGAGAAGTAATTCTTCAACTGCAAAACTGCAATACTGTAATACTGCGAAAGGAATAAGTGATCAATATGAATGAAAACCTTAATAGCTCTTTTAAAGAAGCGGCTTGCATTGATGTTTCAAAGATCTTCGATTCATGCTCCGACAAAGATTGTCTGGAAGATATGCCTGTGACCTTTTCGGCGGCGGATCAGCAGCTTGTAAACTCCAGCTGTTATGTAAAAAGCAGCTGTGTTGAGGTGGACACCGTCAGCTTCGCTATCGAGCCTGTACCGTTCCACAGCGGATTTTACTCGGTAGATATTACATATGCTTTTACGGTGTACGTTGATGTTTACCCAACGGCAAACGGCGTGCCTACGCAGATTTCCGGCACAAGCGCATTCACCAAAAAGGTGATACTTTACGGCAGCGACGGTCACACCAAGACATTCTGCTCAAATCAGGTCAGCGAGTACGAGTCGAACGACGGCTGCTGCTGCACATGCAAATCTACTCTGCCCGTTGCCTGCGTAAGTGTGGTAGACCCGATAGTTCTTGACATCAAAACTACCTGCCGTCCTCTGCCGACCTGCCCTGCAACAGATGTTTGCCTTAACTGCAACTGCGATGACGTTCAGCCCGTACCGCTCGGCAACAAGTTTGTTTATGTAACGGTAGGAATGTTCTCTATAGTTCAGCTGCAAAGGCGTGTTTCGCTGCTCGTGCCTACATTTGAATACTGCCTGCCTGAAAAGGAATGTACTTCTAATACCGACAGCCCATGCGAGCTGTTCGATAAGCTGGCGTTCCCTGTATCCGAGTTTTTCCCTAAAGACCTTGAAGATACTTCATGCGGCTGCGCTGTATCAGATGAGCAAAATGACGGTCAGAACTGCGACAACTAACATTACCTCCGATATTACTGCGTGTCAGTGCGGCACGCAGTTTTTATTTATGCCTTTTCACGAATATGGAAGTTAAAAAAGGGAATATTAAGCAAGGATGTATTATACCACTTTAAGGAGCATGGACCATGCAATATAATAAGGTAGAGATCAGCGGTGTAAACACATCAAGGTTAAAGACGTTAAAAGAAAGCGAAAAAATTGAACTTATAAAAAGGTCGCGAAAGGGGGACAAGCTGGCAAGAGAACAGCTTATAATATGTAATCTGCGGCTGGTGTTGAGCGTTTTGCAAAAGTATCTTGGCAGGGGGGAATGTCCTGACGATTTGTTTCAAGTGGGCGTTATAGGGCTTATAAAGGCGATAGACAACTTTGATACGTCGCTCCAGGTAAAGTTTTCAACGTATGCAGTACCGATGATAGCAGGGGAGCTTCGGCGGCATCTGCGTGATAATTCGCCGGTGAGGGTGTCTCGCTCGCTGAGAGACCTTGCTTTTAAAGCCATGCAGAGCAAAGAAAAGCTGACAGCTTCAATGCAGCGCGAACCGACTGTTTCAGAGATAGCAAGCGATATAAATGCCCCACTGACGGATGTAGTTATGGCGCTGGAGTCGATAACAGACCCTCTTTCACTGTATGAGCCTGTTTTTTCAGACAGCGGCGACGACTTGTATGTTCTCGATCAGATAAGTGACAAGACCGACGATCAGGGCTGGTTGGACGAGCTTTCGCTGAAAGAGGCAGTAAAAAACCTGTGCGACAGAGAGAAAAATATTCTTTATATGAGATATTTAAAGGGCAAAACACAGGTAGAAGTCGCAAAACAGATAGGAATTTCGCAGGCGCAGGTGTCTCGGCTTGAAAAAGGTGCACTGGATACAATAAAAAAACAGCTGCGCTCTTGACAATGGAAATAAAATATGTTATTATAGATACCGTCATCAGTTTTTTATATTATAAAGGCTGCGACGGGAAGAAGTAGCGATACTGACGGGCAAAGAGAGCTGTCGGCTGGTGTAAGGCAGCGCCGTTCATTTTGTGAAATACATCTCTGAGCTAGAGCGCTGAAACTATAGTAGGCGTTTTCGTGTGCGCACGTTACAGCGCATTTGAAAGGTTGCAGCGCTGAATAAGCTGCAATAAAACTGAGGTGGTACAGCGTTTCTATTCGCCCTCGGAGAGTTTCTCTTCGGGGGCTTTTGTATTAGACTTTTGAAGGGAATATAGTTATGGCAGAAAATGTTTCTTATACCCGATAAGACCCGTGCGACAGTTCTATGACAGAAAAGTTGGTGCAAACGCGCCTTGACACGCTAAGAGAGGTGTTTTGCCTTGGCAAGGAAGATACTTTTACATATAAATTTCAGCAAGATGTTTCAGATTACTTTGTAAAGGGTGATCACTTTACAATGCTTGCCTTGTCTGATGGTGAAATAATATCATGCGCCACCTGCTGTAAAACAGAATGTATGCCGACTGTAAGCCACCCTACAGGTATCAGAGGACATATAATGGGCGTGTATACAAAACCGCAGTACCGCAGGCAAGGTATAGCGAAAAAGCTGCTTCTCATGATAATTGACGAGGCAAAAAGACAAGGCATTACGGAACTTTCTCTTGATGCCACAGCCGATGGCGTAAAGTTGTATGAAAGTTTAGGATTTCATAACAACAATGAGAGTATGATTATGTCTTTATAACTATATATACGGAAAGGTCGTGTTATCAGTGAGATATGAAAAGTATCTCATCGTTTATGTTTTGCTTTCAAGATAGTTATTTTG
>CANRDG010000211.1 GCA_947629275.1 uncultured Clostridia bacterium
CTCTTTACATTTCGTCTGTAATATGGTACAATTTTAATGTTGTGCAGTCGATGTGTATTTGACTGTATAAATTTGCCGTGAACGCAGATATTCGGATATAGCCGCAATGCGGAAACGTATCAGCCATTATCTTCGTCACAGGAAAAAATTCAGAAAGAGGTACGAACCACTATGATGAGAAAAGAAGAAAAAAACGCTATCATTGAAGCGAACAGAAACCACGAGAGCGATACGGGTTCTCCCGAAGTACAGATTGCTATCCTTTCAAAGAGAATAGCCGATCTTACCGAGCATCTCAAAACACACCAGAACGATCATCACTCCAGAAGAGGTCTTTATAAGATGATCGGTCACAGAAGAAATCTTCTTAACTACCTTGCTAAGAAGGATATTGAAAGATACAGAGCAATTATTGCAAAGCTCGGTATCAGAAAGTAATCACTGTGCGCTAAGGCAGCAGCATTCAATGTGCCGCTGCCTTAAAGTGTATATATGAGCAGTGGCGATTAGCATTAAACAGAGCGCTTTGTGAGCGTTGTGTTTATTGCTAAAGCTGCTGCCGCAAAAAATTTATAGGAGGACAAACCATGTTTGAAAATTTCAGGACATTTGAAACTACCTATGCAGGCAGACCGCTTGTAGTAGAAACAGGCAAGATGTGCGGACTTGCAAACGGCTCTTGTATCGTAAGATACGGCGAGACCGTTGTTATGGGCAATGTTACCGCCAGCAAGCAGCCGAGAGAGGGCATTGACTTTTTCCCGCTTTCGGTAGATTTTGAGGAAAAACTTTATTCGGTAGGCAAGATACCGGGTTCTTATCTTAAAAGAGAGGGCAAGCCTTCCGACAAGGCCATACTGGCTTCGCGCTGCGTTGACAGACCTATAAGACCGCTTTTCCCAAAAGATATGAGAAACGACGTTTCAGTCGTTATGACCGTTCTTGCGGTTGACCCCGACAACTCCCCCGAAATAGCAGGCGCAATTGCCGCTTCTATCGCTATTTCAATATCAGATATACCATGGAACGGTCCTGTTGCCAGCATAAACGTAGGTTATGTTGACGGCGAGCTTGTTCTTAATCCTACGCTGGAGCAGCGCGGCGAGAACAACAGACTTAATCTTACCGTTGCGGGCTCTGCCGAGAAGGTAGTTATGATCGAGGCAGGCGCTGACGAGATACCGGACGATCTTATGCTTGAGGCTATAATCAAGGGTCACGAAGAGATAAAGAAAATGGTGGCTTTCATTTCTGATATACAGAAGCAGATAGGCAAGCCCAAGTTTGAGTTTGAGTCTATGGAGCTTGACCACGACATGATGGACGAGGTAGAAGCTCTTGTTGGCGAAAAAGTAAAGGTTGCTCTCGATACCGATGACAAGAACGTTCGCGATGCAAGACTTGTTCCTATCACACAGGAAGTTCTGGATACGCTTTCCGAGAAGTACGAGAATCTGCCTGAGATAATAGGCGAGGTTATGTACAAGCTTCAGAAGAAGATCGTTCGTAACTGGCTGTATGAGGGCAAGAGGGTTGACGGCAGAGGCATTGACGAAATTCGTCCGCTCGCTGCCGAAGTCGGTCTTTTCCCGAGAGTTCACGGTTCGGGTCTGTTTACAAGAGGTCAAACGCAGGTTCTTACAGTCTGCACGCTCGGTCCGGTAAGCGATGCCCAGAGAATGGACGGCATTGACGAAGAAGAATCAAAGAGATATATGCATCAGTACAACTTCCCGTCATATTCCGTAGGCGAAACAAAGCCTAACAGAGGACCGGGCAGACGTGAGATAGGTCATGGCGCTCTTGCCGAAAGAGCTCTCATTCCCGTTATCCCGTCAGTTGAAGACTTCCCGTATGCAATAAGAATGGTTTCGGAAGTTCTTTCTTCAAACGGTTCTACATCGCAGGGCTCTATATGTGGTTCAACGCTCGCTCTTATGGACGCAGGCGTTCCGATAAAAGCCCCCGTTGCAGGTATATCCTGCGGTCTTATCACCAAGGAAGACGGCAGCTGGATGACTATGGTAGACATTCAGGGACTTGAGGACTTCTATGGAGATATGGACTTTAAGGTAGGCGGTACTCACAAGGGTATCACTGCCATTCAGGTGGATATAAAGGTTGACGGTCTTACCTATGATATAATCAAGGAAGCGTTCGCAAAAACACATAAGGCTCGTGACTATATACTTGATGAGATAATGCTTAAAGCTATACCTGCCCCGAGAGATACAGTAAACAAGTGGGCGCCTAAGATGCTCACCACCAAAGTGCCTGTTGACAAGATAAGAGAAGTTATAGGCTCAGGCGGAAAGGTAATTCAGAAGATAGCTGCCGACTGCGAATGTAAGATAGATATTGAAGAAGACGGTAACGTATTTGTTTCGGGTCTTGACCTTGAAAAGGCTCAGAAGGCTATCGACATTATAAATACCATAGGCTTTGACCCCGAGATAGGCGCTATCTATAAGGGCAAGGTTGTAAGAATAATGAACTTTGGCGCTTTTGTTGAGATTGCTCCGGGAAAGGACGGACTTGTTCACATTTCCAAGCTTGATAACAAGAGAGTTGAAAAGGTCGAAGACTGCGTTTCAATAGGTGATGAAATAGTTGTCAAGGTAATGGAGATAGACGACCAGGGACGAATAAATCTCTCCAGAAAAGACGCTCTTGCTGACATTGC
>CANRDG010000212.1 GCA_947629275.1 uncultured Clostridia bacterium
TAAAATCGGGAAAGAAGCTTTTCATAATATTCTTGGTATTCAGCCGGGAAGAAATTTAAAATCAAAAAGGAGCGAATTAAAATGAAAAGAACAATTTGTATTTTAACAGCCGCAGCGCTTTCATTAAGCCTGCTTGCCTCCTGTAAGAGCAGCGAGACCTACATTTCGGTAGATGATGATTATTCCGTGCTCGACAGCTCTCTTGCCGAGCAGATGCAGCAGGAGGCAGTACCGCTGAATACGAAAATATCCGACTATTCATACGACAAGAAATATGAAATGGCAGCCTGCCCGTTTACGTTTGACGATAAATATATGTACTGCCTTATACCTATAGGTTTTGTTGGCGACCAAATAGATGATCAGCGCTTTCAGAGATACAAGGTAGACCTGCAAACAGGTGAAACAAAGCCTATGTGTGATGTTCCCGGCTGCACGCATGATGCTAATACGTTCCCGAACTGCATAAATAACACCCTCGGAAACGTAAACGGTTTTACCGCCGTGGGAAATGTTTTCTGGTGTCTTGACAGCGATAAAGACGAAATAAACTATAACGCCATAGCACAGAGAACTTCGGGCGGCAAGAGCAGGCTGTTTGAAAATACCACCTTCTGCACCGAATTTGAGGAAGAATTTCACAGACTAACTCCGCGTGAAAAGTACTCTATAAGCGATTTCTTCGTGCGTGATGATCTTATCTATGTTGTAGGCGAAAGCTATATTTACAGAATTGACCGCAGCTCTATGAAAGCACAGGATCTTATAGATGTGTGCGATTCAAGAATAACAGGCGGTATGCTTTACGGAGAAAAGATGTATCTTTCCGATGATGTCGGCGAAGTTTTTGTTGCAGACTTTGAAAGCACAAATGTACAAAAGATAGCAGATAAGATGTATTCTCCGCGCGTGTATGATGATGTACTCTATCTGTACGACAGTGAAAAGAAAGCCATATGCAAAGCCGAACTTGACGGCAGCAGCATCACGCCGCTTATAGAAAACTGTCAGAATAAAATGTTTGTAAAGGGCGGAAAGATGTTTTATCTCAAAGACGATGCAAACTCATCGCTTATATCATACGACCTTGAAAGCGGCAAAGAAACAGTTATATACGACGAATGGAACAGCTGCTCGTTTATAGGCACGGCAGACCATATCGACCGCATTTTCGCATTGGGTACCGACAGCAGCGGCAACAGCGTTTTCGTATCTGTAAGAGCCGACGGCAGCGATTTGTGGACTAATACGCTAAACGGCTTCGATAACGCAGGATAGGAGGGAAAAATGATACACAGTGAAATAAAACGGATACTGCACAGCAAAGTGTTCATTATACTTACCTTGCTTGCAATAGCGTATTTTACCTATCTTACAGTCAGCGCATACAGAATAAATTATGATAGTATAAAAAGCAGTCAAAAGCAGGCAAACGCCGTCAACGAATACCTCGCGCAGGTAACAAAAGACGCCCCTGCTGCCGACCAAAGCGCCCTGTTTGAAAGCCTACGGCAAAAATATGCCGACGCCATGACCGAATTGAATACATATTCGGAGACAGACAAGGGAGAACCGACTTACGACGACTACGGAAATATCATTATGAGCGCAGAAGAAAGGGCTCTGTCTGATAAGTATTTTATGGCTCAGTCGGCATATCTGACAGTAAAGTATAAATTCTTTGATTATGTGCAGCTGACCGAAAACACGGTCAAAAACGCCTTGGAGCTCGTGCACGATACCTCGCAGGATACCTACACATTGCGGCTGAACAAAAAGGCGGTAGATAAATACAACAGGCAGAAAGAATTTGCGCTTATCGACAGCACGCCCGCATCGGTCTGGCATAAGATGTATACGGCGTATTATATGTACTTTTATATAGTGCTGGCGTTTGCGTTCGTTATCCTCGCCGCCGATGTCTTCTGTGCCGAGAATACACATTCGCTCGAAGCCATGGTCTATACCTCAAAATACGGGCGGCAAAGGCTGTTCTGCGCAAAACTCAGTTCTCTTTTGTTCCTTGCGGCAGTGTTCATGCTTGTTTTTACCGCCGCAGATGTCATTTCGGCTTATTACATAATGGGTGGCAAACTGCTGCTCCAGCCGGTGCAATCGCTCGAAATTTACCAAAGCAGCACGGCAAACATAAGCTTTCTGTCGCTGATAATAATAAGCGGTCTGGCAAGGCTTTTAATGCTCGTATTTGTGATAAGCATAGCCGCCGCAGTTTCGCAGATCTCAAGAAAAGTGTTCTTATCGCTTGTTGCAGACTGTTTGCTGCTGTTTGTAATGTTCGCATTCTATGTGTATTCTTCGGGGTATATGGCGCTCAGCGATACAACGCACACCGAAGCATTCGACAGCGGCAGGTTCAATATGTTTGAAAAGCTGCGAGCGTTCCTGCCCGTTTGCCTGTCACAGCCGCACGATTTCTTTGAAAAGTTTGACTATATCAACGTCGCGAACTTCCCGTTTTTAAGAATTACCACCTGCACCGTGGTCACAGTATTTTCAAGCGCAGTATTGCTTGCGTTTGCCTATTTTAGATTTGGCAACACGTGGCGTTTGCGCCGCACAAAATAAGTAACAGAAAACTGAAATAATCAAAATAATGGAGGGTT
>CANRDG010000213.1 GCA_947629275.1 uncultured Clostridia bacterium
TAGTAGTTGAACAGCTTATAATTTGTGCCGACCTTTTCGTTGACCTTGTTCATATACTCTTCAACGATGCCGGGTATCTCGTTATAATACTTATTGCAAGCTTCACGAGCCTGGAAGAATATATCGGGGTTCTGGGCAGTACCGCGGAGAACAGGGTGCTCAGGGTTGAGAGCTCTTGCTCTGAACTCGTCGATAGCGTCCATATCTACCATATCGGCAACGTCAGCCTTATCCCATACTTCTATCTTCTGTATTTCGTGAGATGTTCTGAAACCGTCAAAGAAGTGCAGGAAAGGTACTCTGCCCTTGATAGCTGAAAGGTGCGCTATAGTACCCAGATCCATTACCTCCTGGGGGTCGGTGGAGCAGAGCATAGCGAAACCTGTCTGACGGCACGCATAGATATCAGAGTGATCTCCGAAGATGTTAAGAGCGTGTGATGCAACGCATCTTGCCGAAACGTGGATAACACAGGGGAGCAGCTCACCGGCGATCTTATACATATTTGGGATCATCAGAAGGAGACCCTGCGATGCGGTGTAAGTCGTAGTCAGCGCGCCTGCTGCGAGTGAACCGTGTACAGTACCCGATGCGCCTGCTTCAGACTGCATTTCGGCTACCTTTACGGGCGTACCGAAAATGTTTGTCTGACCCTTGGCGGACCACTGGTCTGTTACTTCAGCCATAACTGAAGACGGTGTGATCGGATAGATAGCAGCGACTTCTGTAAACGGGTATGACGCCCATGCAGCAGCGTTGTTACCATCCATGGTTTTCATTTTTCTTGCCATTGGTAAAAAACCTCCTCAAGTTTTTTGAAGTCAGATATAGGCATCGCGAAAAGCTTTGCCGTTTATCGCCCGAACAAAACAGCTTTCATCGGGCGTTATCCTCCTAACTATATATTGTATCACATTTTCAGTGTTTTGTAAATAGTTATTTCGGTGAATTTCTTATTGTTTTTTAAAAGATATACTTTGAATATCGACCACGCCTACATATCACCACTCTGAAAACACAGTTTACCTCACACGAATTGGAAGAATATTCCGCCAGCAGTTTCTCTGTTAAAGTGTAGGTTGTGGGTTGGGTATAATATAATTTTTCTAAAATAAAATAATTCGCAGTACAGATAAGTCCAAATTTCTTGCTTCTTGCCTCTTGTAAATCGCAGGTATGAAAAACTATCGCAAAAGGCGCGAAACCGTTTCTAATCTCTAACATCTCACCTCTAATTGCGCAAATTACGATTTATCTCAATATACACAAAGAATAGGTACGAAATAAAAAATAGCCCCCTATACTCTAATAGCACAAGGGGCAGCATATTTACTTTGTATTTTTAAGATTCCAGCGGAATGTAGCGAGCCTTTGCGCTTTGGTGTTGTCTATATACCAGTTTGCAAGAGCCATTGATATGTCGAAATATCTGTAATCGGTCTTGGCTCTCTGCTTGCTGATAGGCACAAGGTTCATTGACGGCTGCTTTTGAATTACCGCGCCTATTCTGTGGTGTTCTCTTTCATAATCGAGTATCTCTTTTGAAGATATCATTCTTGTGTCTGCAACGTTGAAAACGCCCTCATATCTCACGGTAGGCACGCTGACAATTGCGTTTATAAAATCTACAAGGTTGAAAACGCAGCAGAATGAAAAGCTGTTCTCGCCCTCTCTGATTATGTACGCAACGTCCTCTTTCGGGTCGTACACTCTGTCGCGCAGGTTCTGAGTATATTCCGCGGTATAAAGCGGCGCTACCCTTGCAATTACCGGCACAACGTTGGTTTTCTTTACAGCCTTGTTCAGAAACTTCTCGCTGGTAAGCTTCATGTCGGCATAATAACTGCTTCCCTTTTCGGGGGTATCCTCTCTGATAGGCTCTCTGCCTTTCTGCATACCGTAAACGTCTGTGGTACTGAGCAGCACGATGTTGGTAACGTTAGCATCTACAGCCGCATCATAAATAAATTTATCACACGCCTTGCTTGACTTGATAACGTCATCGGTTATAAGAGAGTCTATGTCGTTGTCAACAGAGCAGGCAAGATGCACCAAGGTATCTATCCTGTTGCCCTTTATAACGCTTTCTATCGTTCCCTTGTCGGTAATGTCGCATTGTGTGAACGAATAGTCGGGGTTCGTGCCGATGAACTCGTTGGGCTTGCTGTCAACGGCAAATACTTTATGCTTTTTCTGCAATAGCGATGACGTAAGGTACATTCCTACCATTCCGCTCGCGCCCGTTATAAAAACTGATGCCATTTTATTCACCTCAAATTTCGGTAGTCAATAATTACATTAAAATTTATGTAAAAGGCAAAAACATTATCCGCCTACCTTATATTATAACACAATATCTTGAAAATGCAAATCTTTTTTTGGATTTTTCGTTTATTTTGATTTATTTTATAATTTTGCTTGCAAGTTTTTGTGAAATGTGATAAAATTGCATAAGAGGGTATGACGTCTCGAAGCTATATTTTTAAGAATTGTAAATAATTTACTGACAAATATTAACAAACGTTTTGACGTTTATCAATATTTTCAAGGGTATGATACCGCGAGGAGAGATAAAATTGCAACTGACAGGTCTGTTCTTT
>CANRDG010000214.1 GCA_947629275.1 uncultured Clostridia bacterium
GTCAGATACCCTCTGACAGGATAAAGTTTGTAGTCAAGCAGTCAGGTTGGCTTGACATAATAAGGATCGTACTGTGGAAGATACTTGTTGGGTGCGCTCAACTTATAGACAGTATCTATCAGGCAATAAACAAACTGCTGGAAGTCAATATATACGATATGTGGATAAAAAAGATACCGTTCTTTTCCAGCGGTATGGGAAAGATAGCTGCCGCACTTGCTGGGGTGAGCATAGTATTCGCTGCAATATATTTTGTGGCATTTTACGACAAAACAAAACATCTTGATATGATACGTAGCATACTGCTGGTGTTCATAACTATAGTAGCCTTGCCTGCTCTGATCTCCTGTATGTCAGACATACGTTCAACAAGTATCAAGTCGCTTAATGATATTTCTGTAAGTGACAGCAGCATTTCCACTACGTCTGTTCCTAAGTCTATAGGACAGACACTTCTGGGTTCTGTAACATATATAGCTCAAGTAGACGGCAGCAATGCAAAAGTGCAGTGTCTGGACGAACTTAGAGGCTGGGGAAACTTAGATCCATATAGTGTAGACATAAATCAGGTCAATATGAACAGCGACTGGACAAAATACCCATCAGGCAACGGCTTTACATCTTCTCTCGGCGGAACAAAGAATTTCAACGAGCTTACCATAGAGAACAAGCTTGTGCTGCTAGGCTGCTACGATAACTATATTCTTTATCAAAACATAGTCGGAACAGAGAACACTGTTGCTATCTTCAAAGGTACTGTAGACCGCAACGGCGTAAAGCAGTACGATCATCTGACCGCTGACGAGCTGAACGAAAAGATAATAGAACAGATAAACAGTGTATGCGGTGTCTCACTGCCGCTGAGTACGCAAATAAGCAGCGCAGTGTTTGATCCGCAGGTAGAAGAAAAACTTATAGATCTTAACTACAAAAACAATCAAGACCTGATAAACACCGGCGACTCGGTATTTCGCGATGACAGCAATCAGTATTTCTGGCTGTCACTAAGAGACGAAGACGACCAAAAGAAGGCTGATGCGACAGAGCGCATACTTGGAGCAATAAGAAACCTAGGTACATATCAGGAATACGTATACACATATGACTGCGATTTCTTTTTCGGATATGTAATAGTACTTGCCACTCTCATCTCTTTGGTATACGCAGGTTACAGACTGGCATCGCTTCTATACGATGTGATGTTTATACAGATAATAGCGCCGCTGTTTATCGTAACAGATATGCACGGAACAGGTCGCGCCAAAAAGGTAGTAAGTAACCTTGTTAATACAAACATAGTTATAATCGTTGTTTTCGCACTTATAAAGATATATCTTATATGCGCAGTCGGCATAGTTTCTTCGTCGCTGTCGTTTGTAGTCAAACTTTTCCTGCTCATGGGCGGCGTAAAATTTGTCACAGATGGACCGGATATTGTTGCAAAAATACTTGGAATAGATGCAGGTGTAAGACACGGCGCAGCATCGATAATGTCGCTCTATTATTCCACACAAATGGGATTGGGAACAGTAAGAGCAGGCGCATCTCTTGCACGTTCAGCTGTAGGAACTGTTGCCGGTGCAGGTCGCCGCGCTGCACATATCGGTGGAAATATTGTCGGCGGCGTGGCAAGAGCGCCCGGAGCTGTAAAAACAGCCGTAAACAATGCACAGGAACACCACTGGAAAAAGCAGGCTGAAAAAGAGGCAAGAAAAGAGGCTGGCGTTTCACGCATGGACTATAGTGCTATGAAACTAAATGCTGCAGCACAAAACTATAACGATCAAAAGTATAATGCACATCAGGAACGCAAGGAAAGTTCAGCCACAGTCGGAAGAGAAAAATTTGAAGAAATATATCAGCGCGAACAAGGCATTCGCAATTTGTCGCCCGATGAAAAGTCAGCATATTTTCTACGTTATCTTACTCCTGATAATAAAAATTCAACAGAAGCCGCAAATACTCCAGCACCTGAAAACAGCAGCGCTGAAGCTGAAAAAACAGCTGCACCAAGAAGTGATACCGCGCAAGCTCCGATACCCGATAATGACAACGGATATGCAACCGAGAACACTGTCGGCAGGAACAGCAGTGCTGAAGCTGAAAGAACAGCTGCACCAAGAAGTGAGACCGCGCAAGCTCCGATGCCCGATAACGACAACGAATTTGTGCAGAAGAACACTGTTGGCAGGAACAGCGGTACTAATGCAGAAAGAACGCCTGCAAGAAATACATCAGAGCAAGCAGAACCTCCTGCAAGCAGCGGAAAGGGTGATGAATAATGGGAATGATGCCGAAAAAAATAAACGCCGAAAACAAAATAATCGGCAACATAACTTTTACCGTTATATTTATATGTATTATATGCGCTATAGCAGGGTGGCTGCTTGGTGCTGTAACAGGCAGCAAATACAGGCTGGTTATGTCTATAGCCGCAGCCGTCATATCTTTCATTCTGCTGACAACAGCCCCCGGTAACAGACGTAAGAACTGCGCCGCAGGAATAGCCGACCTGCTGAAACATCTGTTTGGCAAAAAAGTCATGTACGGTGCAGGCTCTGAAGAACAAAAGGACAGGCGATACCGCGA
>CANRDG010000215.1 GCA_947629275.1 uncultured Clostridia bacterium
TCTTTCGATTGTTCAATTTTCAAGGTGCTTTACTGCTTCCCCCTTTTTGAGGTCAGCTTTATTATTATATCACGCCATGATTCTCTTGTCAAGGGGTTTTTGAACATTTTTAATTTTTGTGAAAATCGCCCAAAACGCGCGTGCAAAAAGCTGCGTTTGAGGTGATATCGGCGAAAGGACAGGCGTGAAAATGTGAGATAATTGTCGGAAAGATTAGTGTTGAGTATATAAAATATAGTGTATAGTAGTTAGTGAATAACGAATAGTGAAGAGTTAATAGTGAATAGTACCAAAAAAATCTCATGACAAGTGTCATGAGATTTTTTTGGAGGCGCCACCCGGATTTGAACCGGGGATCAAGGTGTTGCAGACCTACGCCTTACCACTTGGCTATAGCGCCATACCATTATATATAGTATATAGTATGTCTAAGAAAACATTTTGTGCGGCATATGCCGTTGGAGCGGATTACGAGGCTCGAACTCGCTACCTCCACCTTGGCAAGGTGGCGCTCTACCAGATGAGCTAAATCCGCGAACAGAGGTTAGAGGTGAGAAGTTAGATGTTAGATAACATCTTAACAACCTTTAATAGAACGGAGAATTTTGCGCGTTTAGAAATCAGAGGCAAGAGGCAAGAGAATACTTTACCAACTTTGATAAAATGGAAAGTTACGCTCTGTAGATGTTAGAAGTAAGAAGTCAGTAAATTTCGACTTCAAACAAAGCTATTAAAGTTGCGCTATGGGAAATATCACGTTTACAAAAGATGAGCGCATAGCGGTCAGATTTTGTAATTGCCGCCGACCGTTTATGGCGGCAAAGTGATATTTCGGCACTTGCCCGAAGGGCAACGTGTGGCGACCCGAATGAGACTCGAACTCACGACCTCCGCCGTGACAGGGCGGCGTTCTAACCAACTGAACTATCGGGCCATGCCGTTCTTATCTATAGCAAGACCATGACACTGCACCACAAAAGCGCAGTGCCACGTTTGCTGGTGGGAACAATAGGGCTCGAACCTATGACCCTCTGCTTGTAAGGCAGATGCTCTCCCAGCTGAGCTATGCTCCCAGACTATCGGCGAACCGATAACAAATCATATTATACACCATTGAAAAGCGTTTGTCAAGCACTTTTTGAAATTTTCGCTATTTTATATTTCGCGCTGTTTCGCCTGCTTCGCCAGTTCTTTCATAAATATAGCCGGCACCGCGAACACCTTGCCGCCGCGAAATACCAGAAGCTGCCTGCTTCCCTTGTCCAGCCTGAGCATATTGCGTATCATAGCCTTGTACTCTTTGCCGTCAAGCGTAAAACGCGCCATGTCAGGGGTAATATTATAGCGCGAAAGCAACCTCTGCGCCATGCTCTTGTAAAAGCCGCTCGGCGATACCAAAAGCATTTCCATGTCATTCTTTGATATATACGCAGCCGCCGAAAACAACTTCACCACATATGCAACATCGCGTATCCTTATCGCCGTCAGCACTATAACGAACATCACCCCGACAAATACCAGCAGTTCGGGCTCGCTGTTCTTGCCAAGAAATACTACCAGAAATTCAAGCAGAGCTGTAACAAGCACTGTTTCAGCCAGAAAACCAAACGTTATTTTCCACGCCCTTTTTCTGTATAAACTGCACGCCAGACTTTTCTGTTCTTCGGTCATGTTCTCTCCCCTATCCTTCCGTATTTTCCGTAGCCCTTGCCGCCAAAGCCCTTATCTCATCGGGCGTAAAAATGTACTTTTTATCGCAGAAATGACATTCCACCTGCGTCTGCGGATCTTTCGCCATATCCTCCAATTCCTCTTTGCCCGTGCTGATAAGCGCCTGCTCCACCTTTTCGCGAGAGCAAGTGCAGCGGTATGCAACGTTAAAATCATCTAAAATATTCGGCGCAAGCCCCTCAAGAGCCATAAGAGCTATGTCGGCGGCAGTTTTACCGCTCCGCAAAAGAGTGGTCACCGATGACATTTTCTTTATGTTTTCTTCAATAGCCGCAACGCTTTCTTCCGGCGCAAACGGCAGCAGCTCTATTATAAATCCCCCTGCCTGCTCTACCGAAAGGTCTGGCGCAACAAGCACACCCAGCGCACACGCAGACGGTACCTGTTCGCTCGTTGCCAGATAATTCGTTATGTCCTCCGCTATCTCGCCAGAAACTATAGGCACTTGTCCGCAGTAAGGCTCTTTCAGACCCATGTCTTTAACAACGCTTACATAACCGTCAGTGCCTACCGCACCGCGAACGTCCAGCTTTCCGAACTTATTTAAAGGTATCTCAACAACGGGATTTTGCACATATGCCCTAACGTTGCCTAGGCTGTCAGCAACAGCAATAAGCGCGCCGCACGGGCCGCCCCCGTTTATGCGAACCGTAACACTGTCTTTTTCGCCTTTAAGACCAAACCCCATAAGCGATGCCGCCATTGCAAGCCTGCCCAGCGCAGCAGTCACCACCGCCGAAGTTTTGTGTATACGCTCTATCTCGTTTACTATGTCTTTGCCGTCAATAGCGCTGCACACTACCGATGCATCAGCAGATATCGCCCTGACTATCCTGCCCATAA
>CANRDG010000216.1 GCA_947629275.1 uncultured Clostridia bacterium
CTCAAAGCTATCAAACAATGCCCTGAGCGTTCATAGCGTCTACTACCTTTTCAAAGCCTGCAATGTTAGCGCCTACAACGTAGTTGCCCTCAAAGCCGTACTTCTTGGCAGCATCATCAAGGTTGTGGAAGATGTTTACCATAATGCCCTGAAGCTTGCTGTCAACTTCCTCGAATGTCCAGCTAAGTCTCTCGCTGTTCTGGCTCATCTCAAGCGCTGATGTAGCAACACCGCCAGCGTTTGCAGCCTTGCCCGGCAGGAAGAACACACCGTTGCTCTGGAGGTACTCGGTAGCCTCCATGGTGGTAGGCATATTTGCACCCTCTGCTACAGCGATAACGCCGTTTGCAACAAGTGTTTTAGCATCTTCGATTCCCAGCTCGTTCTGAGTAGCGCACGGCAGAGCTATGTCAGCCTTGACCGTCCAAACGCCCTTGCCCTCGTGATACTCCGAGTTAGGTCTGTAGTTCTTGTATTCTGTAAGTCTTGCTCTCTTAACTTCCTTTATCTCTTTAAGAGCCGCAACATCTATTCCGTCGGGATCGTATACCCAGCCTGTGGAATCCGAGCAGGTAACTACCTTAGCACCCAGCTGCTGGGCTTTCTGTATAGCGTATGTAGCAACATTTCCTGCGCCCGATACAACAACAGTCTTGCCCTCAAGGCTCATGCCCTTGCTCTTGAGCATTTCCTGTGTGATGTAGAGAAGTCCGTAGCCGGTAGCCTCTGTTCTTGCAAGCGAACCGCCGTAGGTAAGACCCTTACCTGTGAGCACGCCCTCGAACACGCCTCTTATTCTCTTATACTGACCGAACATATAGCCTATCTCTCTTGCGCCCGTACCGATGTCGCCTGCGGGAACGTCCGTATCTGCGCCTATGTATTTGCACAGCTCTGTCATAAAGCTCTGGCAGAATGCCATTACTTCTCTGTCAGACTTGCCCTTGGGGTCAAAGTCCGAACCGCCCTTGCCGCCGCCTATGGGCAGACCGGTGAGCGAGTTTTTGAAGATCTGCTCAAAACCGAGGAACTTGATTATACCAAGGTTTACAGACGGGTGAAGTCTGAGTCCTCCCTTGTAAGGTCCTATCGCGCTGTTGAACTGAACGCGGTATCCGGTGTTTACCTGTACCTGACCTTTGTCGTCTACCCACGGAACTCTGAACTTGAACTGTCTCTCGGGGTTCACAAGTCTTTCAAGAAGTGCGTCCTTTCTGAACTTCTCCTCGTTGGCATCTACTACTACTCTGAGAGATTCAAGTACCTCTTTGACAGCCTGATGAAATTCCGGCTCGTTGGGGTTCTCTCTTACAACTCTCTCGATGACCTCGTCAACATATGACATACTGTTTCCTCCTCATTATGTGTTAAAATATTCTGCGCAGCGGTCTTGCAATATGAGCCGCCTGCCGCCGTCAAAACCGTTTGCGGCAAATTTCGGCACACAAAGCGCTAAAAACGCCTTTTTATCCAAAGACCACACACCTTTACGTTATGAATTATACACTCTTCAAAACGATTTGTCAAGACCTTTTTTGCAACTTTTTAAAAAAATCCTGCAAAAAGTTAAAATTTCTTTGCTTCCGCCTATTGACAAAAAGCGATTTTGGTTGTATAATACAGATTATGAGCAATGGCGTTCATTTCAAAACGGTATATCATGCCCTTTTGGCTAAAATTTACCGCTTTGAAGTGGGCGCTTATTGTTTTCTCGCTAAAAAACACACGATATACATTATTTTAATGAAAGGAAAGTTCTGATATGAAACGAGAGGGAGAAGTCAGGATACCGTCGGGCTGCGCGATAGCGGCTGTAATAAGCAAAGACGGTAACAGAATGTCGGGTCAGCTCATAGCCGATGCCATGGTGCCTATGCACGACCGCTCCAACGGTCTGGGCGGCGGCTTTGCAGGCTATGGCATATACCCCGAATACAAAGACTACTATGCACTGCACATATTCTTTGACGACAGACCGTCAAGAATAGACTGCGAAACATTTTTAAAGGAGCGCTTCGAGATAGTAAAGTCCGAAGTCATACCCACGCGCAAGATACCGCAGATAACCGACGAGCCTATGATATGGAGATATTTCGTTGCGCCGCTCCATTCGGTAATGGCGTCTATGCAGCTCGATGAAAAAGCTTTGGTTTCGCGCACGGCGGTGCAGATAAACACCGAGCATAAGGGCGCGTATGTATTCTCCAGCGGCAAGAACATGGGCGCATTCAAGGCGGTGGGTTTCCCCGAGGACGTCGGAAAATTCTACAGGCTCGATGAATACGAGGGCTACTCTTGGACTGCGCACGGCAGATACCCTACAAACACCCCCGGCTGGTGGGGAGGAGCGCACCCGTTCACGCTGCTCGATTATTCGGTAGTACACAATGGTGAGATCTCCTCTTACGATGCCAACAGGCGTTTTATAGAGATGTTCGGTTACAAATGCACCTTGCAGACCGACACCGAAGTTATAACCTACATACTCGACTACCTGCTGCGCGTTCAGGGGCTTACACTGAAAGAGGCTGC
>CANRDG010000217.1 GCA_947629275.1 uncultured Clostridia bacterium
TGACCTTGTCTCGCTGCAAAAGTATGGAGAGTATGCCGATCAGCCTGTCGATTTTCATTCTCTGCACCTGATTTCTGTATGATGTTGCTGATATTATTATAGCATAGATATGGTATATCGTCAATAGACTTGTGTTATCTTCTTAAAAGAAAAAGAGCATTTCGGAGATGTGACGCTTTTTGATGAAATATCGGTAAATCGGTCACTTTTGGATTTTGTCCATATTGCATACTTACAAATGTGAGGTGGTGAATCTACCAGCCGTCAGTAAAACTGACATGAGCCCCGTTTCGGGGTATCATCGGTGTACTCCGTTAAAGGGTATAGCTACACACGATATCCTTTTTATTCAGCTTCTTCACTCCAAGGTCGGGGAGTTTTGTGGTTTTGCTTGCAAAATCGAGAACGTTGTTCTCGAAACAAAACTCCGTGGCGGACAAGCGAAATGAAAGGTTATCGCTTACTATGTGTCCGCCATACAACTCCGCATAAATCGCCCAAATTTCGCATTATTCACATCTTACGACACCTCATTTCCTGCAATTTTGGATTTACGACCCCTTTTTTATCTTGCACAATACCATCGATTATTCGCGATAAACGGTCGGTTTTGCCGTCCGAAGTGAGCGCGGCGACACCGCCGCTTTAACTTGCAAACCAATATCGCTCTTTCGAGGAGGCTCCAACTTGCAAGTCCTGTGCAATATGCCGATTCACATCATTCCATTATTACCACCTTCATTCATAAATATTTTTCACCGCCTCGCCCACAGAAGCCGCACAAATCGCTCACACGGGCTTTTACGGTCGTATGCGGTTAACTACCCGACATGCTCTGCAAAGCGGCACACAATGCGTTTCTGCGCGTTTCACGGTCGGATAGTCCACCTGCATTCTCATGCTCCTTTCTTACCTCTTGTTTTTAGCTTTACGCCTCGCTTTTCTTCGCGCCCCTTTCTTGCTTTTTGACTTAGTACTTTTTTTCTTTCGCGGCTTGTTTCCACCTTTCTCTTTGCTGTTTTTATTCGCAGACTTACCGTCACTTTTTGAAGCCGAGCCGTCACCCGTCACCCTGCCGTCACCCGGCGAAACACACATCTTTTCAATGTTTTTTACAGGTCGGGTGCCGGCTGGACAGCAATTTGTCATGCGCGGTATTTTCCGTCACCGCCGTCACCCGAACAGTTTTACCGTCACTGTTTTGAAGGTTACCGTCACTCTTGAATTTTTCGCCGTTTTCAGAAAATTAAATATTTTCAACTCTTTTAGAACATTCTCTCTCTCGAACAGTGACGGTAGGGTCGGTAACTCTCAACTCCGCAGGTATAAGTTTTTTACCGTCACTACCGTCACTGTCAGCACCCGAACAGTTGCAGCGCATATCGTTCACCACCTTTCATTTCAAAATTTCTGCTTACACTTGTATAGGAAGAAAAAACGTGTTTTGAACAACTTTTTTGCAAAATAATTTTATTTTTGTATGCCTGCACAAATTCGCAGGCTCTGTTTTAGATATTTTTACAACGTATAGCTTGCCTTTTCCTTTTCGCCATATAGACAAAAAACAAAAAGCCCATACAGAAATTGTTCTGTATGAGCTTTGTCGTATTTATTATCAAGCAGCGCACACATACCGTGTAGATACACCGCTTACTTTGAACAGTTTTTTAAGCTTTGAAGCGCAAAGAAAAGCTCCCTTTTGCCCAATAATCGCCTATCACCACTTTTGCGGTATCCGTTCATAAAAGTAACCGTATCTACTGTGACTAGGTACTGTTGTTGCACCTATAGAAATCGCAACCCATGAAAATTCAGCAGAGGCTTGGATAGAAACAAGAAATTTAAGTCCTTGAAATAGCACAATTTTTATGCTATAATATACTCAAGCGTATATTATATTCTTATGTCCTCGTCGATAAGCAGATTAAAAGGTTTGCTCTCGATGTTTTGGACAATTATACATCGGTCGAAAATTTAGAATAACCGATAAATTGAATTTTGAGGGTAATATAAAATGTGGTTTGTATTTGCATTATTATCTGCAATCTTTGCGGCGCTTACTTCGATCTTTGCAAAAATCGGTATAAATGGCGTTGATTCAAATCTTGCGACCGCTATCAGAACCGTTATTGTAGTTATTATGGCATGGGGTATTGTTTTTCTTACAAATGCGCAGGTCGGTATTTCGGGAATAAGCAAAAAGAGTTGGCTGTTTCTTATATTGTCCGGCTTGGCGACCGGCATTTCGTGGCTGTGCTATTACAAGGCGCTGCAATTGGGCGATGCTTCAAAGGTCGTTCCGATCGACAAACTAAGCGTTGTGATAACATTAGTTTTGGCGTTTGTATTTTTACATGAGCAGTTTACAATAAGATCTCTGCTGGGTTGTATTCTTATCGGTATAGGAACTTTGCTGATGGTTGTGTAAATTCAAATCTTTTCTCAGAAAAAAAGCATCGCTTTTTGAACTGCCCCAGATTGTGCAGACAGTACAAAAAGCACTTCTATGGTAGAAGAATAAAGAAT
>CANRDG010000218.1 GCA_947629275.1 uncultured Clostridia bacterium
ATTATGGAAAATACCAAGCAATATATAGTTACAGGCATGACCTGCGCCGCCTGCGTGAGCAGAGTTGAAAAGGCTGTTTCAAAGGTGCAGGGGGTAGAGAGCTGCTCCGTCAGCCTGCTTACAAATTCTATGGCGGTAGAGGGCAAGGCAGCGTCCGATGAAGTTATAGCGGCTGTTACAGCGGCAGGGTACGGAGCAAGCGTAAAAGGCGCTGAAAAAGTCTCGCACTCATCTGATGAAGATCAGCTCAAAGACCGCGATACCCCGCTGCTTCTGAAAAGATTTTTGTCGTCGCTCGTATTTCTTGCAGTTCTTATGTATATCTCAATGGGTCACACCATGTGGGGCTGGAAGCTGCCGAGCTTTTTTGAGGGCAACCATGTAGCGGTGGGGCTGGCGCAGCTTTTGCTCACCGCAATAATCATGGTGATAAACCAGAAGTTCTTTATAAGCGGCTTTAAGAGCCTGTGGCACCGCTCGCCGAATATGGACGCGCTTGTGTCGCTGGGTTCTGCCGCAGCTTTCATATACAGCACCACCGCGCTTTTTGTAATGACCGACGCACAACAGAGCGGCGACAGCGACAAAGTGATGAGCCTTATGCACGAGTTTTATTTTGAGTCTGCGGCTATGATACTTGCGCTGATAACGCTTGGCAAAATGCTTGAAGCGCGTTCAAAGGGCAAAACTACCGACGCGCTCAAAAGCCTCATGAAGCTGTCACCCAAGACCGCAAACGTTATTAAAGACGGCGTTGAGACTACCGTGCCTGTAGAGCAAGTAACAAAAGGCGATATTTTCACCGTGCGCCCCGGCGAGAGCATTCCCGTTGACGGCGTAGTTACCGAGGGCGGCAGCGCAGTTGATGAATCTGCCCTGACAGGTGAGAGCATACCCGTTGACAAGGCGGTCGGCTCTACCGTTTCAGCAGGAACTATAAATCAGTCGGGCTATATAAAATGTCAGGCAACAAGGGTCGGAGAAGATACAGCACTTTCGCAGATAATCAAAATGGTCAGCGATGCCGCAGCCACAAAAGCCCCGATAGCAAGGGTCGCAGACAAAGTCTCGGGTGTGTTCGTCCCCACGGTGATAATAATAGCTTTTATAACTACAGTTATATGGCTTATTTTGGGAAAGCCTTTCGGTTTTGCTATTGCAAGGGGAATTTCGGTGCTGGTTATAAGCTGCCCGTGCGCTCTGGGTCTCGCTACTCCCGTTGCGATAATGGTCGGCAGCGGCGTTGGCGCAAAAAACGGCATACTTTTCAAAACTGCTTCTGCTCTTGAAAAAGCAGGAAGGTCGACTATCGCCGTTCTCGATAAAACGGGTACGATAACTTTGGGTCAGCCGCAAGTCACGGACATTGTAACGGCAGACGGCTTTTCAGAAAGCGAACTTGTTTCACTTGCTTATTCTCTTGAAAAAAAGAGCGAACACCCGCTCGCGCGCGCTGTAACTAAGTATGCCGAAAAGAACGGTACGGCATTTACAGATACGCAAGATTTCAAAGCTTTGGCAGGCAACGGTCTTACAGCTTTTGCAGACGGCGCACGGCTTTCGGGCGGAAGCTATGAGTTTATAAAAACAGCCGCAGAAATACCGCGCGATATAAAAGAGCGTTCGGAGCAGCTTTCGGAGAGCGGCAAAACTCCGCTGTTCTTTGCAAAGGGCGATAAGCTGTGCGGCGTTATAGCCGTTGCAGACGTTATAAAAGAAGACAGTCCGCAGGCTGTGAAAGAGCTGCAAGATATGGGACTGCGCGTTGTTATGCTTACGGGCGACAACGAGCGCACCGCAAAGGCTATAGGCAGTCAGGCAGGCGTTGACGAGGTAATAGCAGGCGTACTGCCGCAGGGCAAGGAAAGAGCCGTCAGCCGCCTGAAAGAGCAAGGCAAGGTAGTAATGGTCGGCGACGGCATAAACGACGCCCCTGCCCTTACCGCCGCTGATGTAGGCATAGCCATAGGCGCAGGAACAGACGTTGCTATAGACGCGGCAGACATAGTGCTTATGAACAGCCGCCTTGCGGACGTTCCTGCCGCGATAAGACTGAGCCGCGCAACACTGCGTAACATTCATGAAAATCTGTTCTGGGCATTTATATATAATGTACTCGGCATACCGCTTGCGGCAGGGGTATTCATATCGCTGCTCGGCTGGCAGCTGAACCCCATGTTTGCCGCCGCCGCGATGAGTTTATCAAGCTTTTGCGTTGTAACGAACGCTTTAAGGCTGAACCTGTTCAATATTCGCAAATGCAGAAAACCGCGCAAAAGCGGCAATACCAAAACAGATATACAAGTAACTAGAGAGGAGGGAGATATTATGGAAAAGACGATAAAGATAGAGGGCATGATGTGCCACCACTGTGAAATGCACGTTCAGAATGCTCTCGAAGCTATTGAAGGCGTTTCAAAGGCTGAGGCAAGCCACGAAAAGGGCGAAGCTAAAGTTTTGCTTACAAAAGATGTTGACAACGAAACGCTGAAAGCAGCAGT